>NZ_JAHHPN010000566.1:0-3033 GCF_024606325.1 Endozoicomonas sp. ONNA1 | reverse complement strand
GGCGAGGCAGACACGATGCCAAAGGGAGCCATTGTCGTGGCCAACCATGCTGAAAAGTGGATGCTTGAGCCCGAATTCCTGAAGCGGGCAGGGGGTTTTGTTTTTGCCGAAGGAGGATTCAATGATCATGTGGCGATCCTTATGAGACAAGAAGAAAAAACCTTAATGCTGGCCGGTGAACAGTTTGCAGCGGTGGCCGCCCAGGAAGGCCAACAGGCGACACTGGCCTGCGCCCGCTTTAACGGACAGCCCGGAGCCTTTATTGTTGTCGGTGACTATTCCGGAAAACTGGCCAGTTGCAGAAGCCTGTCCTCTGCCTTTTCTGACGAGCCGTTAGCGAAAGCCGTCCCGTCAAAGCGTGAATTGGCTCCCCAACATAGATGCTTATTACGTCGGGTCGCCAGCTGTTTTCGCTGGCTTACAGATCAAAATGCCCTCCTGTTGTCGTTTTTTGCCCCCGGCGGTGGACTGGGTTGTCTGGCGAACCCGATAAAACTGAGCATGTCACCGCAACGAGCAAAGCTACTGGGAGAGACCAGGGACAACGTAAACCGGCTGATTTATGGGGCTGAAGAAATGTTGGAGGGTTACGATGCCTTCTTGCGGCTGGCCGGTAAAAGCTGTTCGCGCGAGGTTCAGTCATTGCGGGATGAATTTCCGGAACTTGGCAACCGGTTCGGGACGCTGAAAGAAACCATTCAATCCAGGTTAGAGAGTATCGTTTTGCCCATGCAAGCCGCTGAAGAAGGGCGGGTATCCCGGAGAGAGTTTTGCCAGTGGGTGGCAGCCTGCCAGCAACTGCAATCCTCTCTTCAGGCACTCAATCCCGGTGAGGCTGAGCAGGTTCGAAGTGTTCATGAGCTGATTTTTGCCCTGCATCAGCGCTTCGTGGAAGCACTGGCACCAGTCACTTTGGCCTCGGGTCAGGGCAGGTCATCCAAGATAGGCAGGATCTCTTACGTGGATTGCACGACCCCGTGTAAAAAGACTCCGCTATTGAGTCGATCCGGCGAAGAAACCATGGCACGGCTGGAGTTTCGGGGGACTGTCATCCATATGAATAATGCCTTGATTGTTACCCTGCCGCTTGGAAATCATAAGAGCGTTATCGAGCTACTTGAACACGCAGAGGCGGGGAAAGGACGAACCTTGCGGCTGACATTTTCAGATACATTTGATGCTGAATGGGATTTTAATGCCGGCAAGTTCATGCGTGTGTGGTTTCTGGTAGCGTTACTGAAAGCGATTGAACTGGATAAAAATTCTGATGGCATAAAGACCCGTTGCAACGCCATAGCAGGTACAGTGACCATCGAATGTTCCCAGATGAAATCACGTCCATCCATGCGGGAAGCCTTTGAAAAACTGATCGTTGTATTACGTGATATGAAAGATTTGGATCATCGTTTTGAGAAAAGCCGCATTTGTGAAAAAAATCAGTGGAATTTTGACTCGCTTGCACAACGACTTGATAGCGGCCTTGCGACAGAAGCCGATAGGTTCGTCTTTCAACATTGCCTTTTCACAATCAGTTATACCTATCTACACAGAGTTCCCCGATTCTACCCGTTCTTAAGCGACCACCAACAACAGTTTATTGAACATGTTCAGTGTTTTTCGAGGTGCGTGAAAACATCGGAGCATAAGCTTCTGAAAATGTTAATGAGTGGTGAGATCGCTGAGGACACCCGCAGTGAACTCCTACAGCATTATTTATTGGAAGATCCCCAAAACGGTACTCGTTTGGTTGTGCTTTTGCATCCCCATTTGGAAGATCAATACTTTGTTATCAAAACACCTCGCAGTGGTCGTCTGGAGTTTGATGTTCCACCGGGGCAGCCATTTGGGGATTATAAAGAAAAAGTCAGGAATTCCCTGCTGAAACAGGGTTTGAAATATGCCAGCCAACGGGTTTTGAATGATAAAGACGTTGTGTTACCCGCCATTAAAGAACATCCGGGTGAACTGGAATATGTGAGTAAAGAATTGGGGGATGATAGCGATGTTGTCATTGCATCAGTCACTCGAGTGGGTGGCGAGCTGAAATATGCCAGCCATAGACTTAAGAATGATGAGAAGGTGGTGATGGCCGCTGTTGCAAACGATCCAGCAGCTTTGGGGTTTGCAAGTGAGAGAATCAAGAGCGATAAAGACATTGTTAATCGTGCAATTGCTCATAGTATCATTTACTTAAGGCATGCCAGTCATGCGGTGTTGAATGATCGCGAGTATATGTTGGAGTTAATTGAACAAAATCCTCGTGCTTTCGAATATGCGGCTTTTCAACTTAAAAATGATAAGTCTTTTATCGATTCAGCGAAGCAAAGAAATCCCGAAGTTAATAAATACGTCAGGGCATTTTTGGCCAAGCTCTGATCAACTCTGACAACGATGGCAGTGAAAACCTTATTACCAACTTATTGCCGTTCTTTTAATGCGTTCTTCAGGCTGACGGGTGAACTTTATAAAAACATCATGGTCGAAGGAAAGTGATCGCTTTATGCGTTAGCGATTAAATCATGGATAAATAAAAACATCAGAGGGATATCTTGATGTTATCTGCTGTATTTGGCAAGTCAGATCCTCAAAGCCTGACAACTGATCCCAATCATAATTCTAAGGCTAATAGTTTACCTGAAAGGTATTTCAGTGATCTTGATCCCAGTGATGTTCCCGACCCAAGGCCGATAGGCGAGCGCACCTGCCGTTCAGCTGTTTTGGCTCAGGCTGCTGACTGTTCTCCCGCCAACCGGGAAAATCTGGGCGGCAAGGGAATGTTTTTGCAGCGCATGCAGAAAGCCGGTCTGCCTGTTCCACCCTTCGAATGTGTTACTGCTCAGGTCATGAATGCGCTTGAACAACACTCTCTGGATACCCGTCTTATGGAGCGCTGCCTTCCCTGGATCGTCCTTGAACCGGGGTTAGAGATTAGTCTGGCGAACATCCGGGACCACCTCAATGGCTTGCCGCCTTCAGATCAAGCCAAAAGGGATAGCTGGCTGGCGGATCTGGCACAATTTGTTGCCAGTGATG
>NZ_JAHHPN010000565.1:0-1248 GCF_024606325.1 Endozoicomonas sp. ONNA1 | reverse complement strand
GATTTTGATTCCTGGCTCATCCACTGGAAAAATAGAAAAAACTTTCATACTGCTGTCGGCTAACGCTTGGTTCAGGTGACGCGCCGCAGGTGCGGTCACCTGGTACCACTTGTTATGCGTGGCATGGAAGATTACGATAAGCAGCGAAGGGCTGGATTTATATAATAAGTGCAACCGACAGAAATTTCAGATTTGAGATAGTACTAGTAACTTCTTCCTTTTTATTATGATTTTTATTCATCATGATCTGGGTATTTTATACCTGTATACGTTGATGCAACTAATACTCCTGAGATCAATCCATATGGAACTGTGATCCATCCTATTAAAATTGTACTCCCAATATATAAAGCCAATATTTAATAATAAAAATAAGCCAAGTGAAAGTTGCCTCATTTATGAAAATAGCACGACTATAAACCCTAATAAAAACCTATATCATGTTAGTTATTGGGCGGTGATAGAAAAAATAGATGAACTTTTGTATCAAGAAAGATCGGAATCAACACTATCTCCGAACACGAGAACCAATTTATATCCATTTGCTCTAAGAGTAGACGGCAAGCCAGTACTTTTTATATCAGCGTATTATCAATATGAATCAAAAGGGAGCAAGGTTTTTGCCTGTCAAATAATAGACGAGAATGGGAAGTTAATATCATTTTTAGAACACATACCTGCAATAAAAGAAAAAGGCTTTTTTCCTGGTACGGATAATTATAAACCGAGTAAACGTTGCCGAGTCAGTTAAGCACAGTGCCAACGGTACTGATAACAAAAATTTCCAGTTCGTTCCGGGCTTCGCCCTCCACCCGGCGCGCTTGGCGGCGCGCGGCTGAAATTGGTGTTATGCGCTTCGTAAAAAAATAATCATGAGTAGCTTATGAGTGCAAAAACTAATTATATATTGTTTATATCTTTATTTTGGGGCGCAAGCTCATTCATGATTGCCCACTATGTTATGGACAAAATTCCCGTTAGTTTTCCCATCAATCGGAATGACTTTGATTCGATTTTTTTTATTGCTCCTATATGTACGTTTTTATTATCTTGTATAATCTGTCACAAGCTGATTTCAATCGATGAAGATAAAGTGGTTTCAAGTAGTTGTAAATCAGGGGCGATTGTAGGCTTTTTAAGTCATATGCCAATATGGTTCATATTTACTATTTATAATTTTTCTCTAAGTGATATTTTTCTAGCTCAGACTCTTTTTCGTTGATCTCTTCCGTTAAAATTTTTCTTAGT
>NZ_JAHHPN010000052.1:0-1398 GCF_024606325.1 Endozoicomonas sp. ONNA1 | reverse complement strand
TGGTACTGTTAATAACAGCAGAGGGCGAAGCGACTGTCGGGCAGATGGCCGGGTCAAAGTAGAACTGACCCTCGAGGTTGCTCAGTCCACTTACATAATTAGCCGGGGAAGCTTCGACGGCTCTCCAGCTATTCACGATCTGACAGAGTGCAGGTGGACGGGTAGTTGCCATGCCAACGGTTGAACTCAGGGATCTTTTGCACTCGCGCGCCAGAGGTAAGGGATCAACGGCTTTCAGGCTGTATTGATGTTGTTCCTGCCGCCAGGGGTGGATTCCCTCCATGTGGTTGCAAGCCATGGCCAGTTTCACTCGACCCAAGATATCTATTGCTGTATTTCTAACGAGGATTCTATTGCCCGCAAGGTTAAAGAGAGGAGGTTCTGCATCGGCATCGGTAATACCTTCGAACGTGATACCACTTTTTTTAATGCTACGTCCCATCATATATTCACGGTAGGTTGTGCCCGTATTGTCAATGTCGATCCTGTTTCTGAAGATATCGATACTGCTTCCGGGCCCGGGAGAAAACTCTACCGCTTCTGACAGCTTGCCCTGGAATGTGTTATCAATAATAGCGACTCTCTGTGACTGATTCTTGATGGTTGGAGTAATAACAACGACCGCTTCCATTGGAATAAGATCTGTGCCCCCCACGTTGAAAGTTTCAGCTTTAAACGTATTATTAGCGATCAGCAGGCCGGGGCCTGAGCGTGAATCACTGATCGATGCATCCAGGGGTTGTCTGCAATCAAGCTTGACGCCGACCCAGTCAGGCAGGTGTAACACGTTATGTGCTATGATCAGACTCTGGTTATAGCACCATGCTGAAACAAGAGCGTTAGTGCGTCGGCGGCCTTTAGGTTGATTGGGCCGAAACGTTATGTGTCTTATATTGTTGTCTTTTGTTTCTCCAAATATAGAGTTACCTGAATCTCCAACAACGATCATATTGTACGCTCTATAGCTTTCGTCAAGCATGATGACGATTTCGAAACCGTCATCAGCAGCCCCGATAATGTCCTGACCCTCTTTCAAAACTATTTCACCGTGAATAAGGTAATTAACAGGTGTTTTACCCGACACCGGGGTAACGGAAGAAGAAGGCGTCATTGTAGGAACCGAAGTAGGAACCGAATTGGAAGAGAGCAGGATCACGATGTCTTCCGGAAGCCCATTGATTAATTGAGCCAGATCCTCAGCCGGGTCGGCAGTGAGAACAATACATCGTCGTCCGCGAACAAGGTTACTGTATTGATTTAGTCGACGCTGAACCCCACCTGTCGTCTGCCCTGTCAGGGTGTCGCATAATACTATTGGAGAAGCCGTTGTTTGAGAGGGGGTTGTCTGAGTAGGGGTTGTCTGAGCAGAGGTTGTTTTAGCAGCGGTTGTTTTAGCAG
>NZ_JAHHPN010000564.1:0-1249 GCF_024606325.1 Endozoicomonas sp. ONNA1 | reverse complement strand
GACCGAAAATTATACCCATCTGGAGGTTCTGGACGACAGCCAGTTATTTTTCACCATCGATTTACTACACGTTCCCCGTTGTGTACGTCATGATGGCAGCCTGGCCACCGGGCACTTTATCGACGGTCTGGAACAGCAGTTCTGGCGCCTGATAATGGTTAATCCGGCCAACAACGGAACCGAGGTACTGACCAGCAAAAAACTTCGGAATTACTATGACTCCAGGCTGGCTGACGACAAACGGCTGGATAACACTTACCAGCTTGACAATGTTACGGCATCGGTACGGGGCGGGCCAGGTGACGACCTGTTCTTCATCTCCGGTACTGTCAAGCCGGGGGTTGGGCTGTTCGGGGATTCGGGAAATGATATTTTTCACCTCAAAAGCAGTGGTGCCAGCGTACACCCTGGCTCCGGCAATAATATTGTCAGTCTGGAGCTGGAGGATGCAGAGGAAAATACAGAGAAAAATGAACCAGTAAAGATATTCTTTGCCCCTTCTTCTTTTAACCGGGTTCATCTGGGTGGTGTCAGCCTTACCAATCTGCAGGCAGCAAGCTGGCGTTCGCTGGAATCAAAAAATGTCACTGACAGTGGTGAGCAGGCTCGTTGTCCAGCCGGTCTGTCACGTCTGATACCTCCTCCGGTCACCGGCGGCCGCTTTATCCTGGCGGCCTGGGTGCACCGGGACTTGCCTGCCCGGGCCGGAGGCACACTCATTCATTTTGCCGGGACTGACGGCGCTGATGCCATCAGCTTGAGCCTGAAAAATGGTGGACTGGAGATCAGGCTGACGGATGGCAAAAGGGTCTTTCACGACAGGGTCGAGCCATTTTTTACCTCCCCCCGCCAACACCTGGCCATGACCATAGATGACCGTGGGTTTCTAACCCTCTACCGGGATGGTCAGACTGTTTTGGCAGCACCGGCCCTCAGGCCAGCCGAAAAAATTCGGACGCTGAACTGTCATGCCGTTGATAAACTGATCCTCAGCCGACACATCCCGTCGTCTGAAGGCATAAAAATGATGGCATCCGGTACAGACCCTCTGGTGAGGATGGGCAGTTGGCAGAACCCACACCGTGTCTATGCCAATGACTGGCCAGACAGCCTGAAGCTGGATGACGGGGTTCTGGATGGCAAGGTGTTCATCCGTACACGACTGGGGTCTGGTTATGCACTTTTACAGCAAAGCGTCCCCGGACATCAGTATGTCATCGATGAAAAGAGTGCCATTTACCGCTTTACC
>NZ_JAHHPN010000563.1:0-1193 GCF_024606325.1 Endozoicomonas sp. ONNA1 | reverse complement strand
GTATCCGCCTGCGCAAAATGCTCGACAGCACCTCTTTGTCCACAGAAGGAGTGATTTTATGACCGGGATCAGCACTCATATCCTCGACACGGCTCTTGGCCACCCTGCCGATCAGGTTCCTGTCAGGCTCTACAAACAGGTTGAAGACAGCTGGATAGCGGTAGGGCAGGGCACAACAGACAATGACGGACGAATAAACAGTCTGGCAACGGACGAAGTAAACCTTCCTGAAGGCATTTATAAGCTGGACTTTGCGATTCAGAATTACTTTAACCGGCTGGAGCAGAAATGCTTTTATCCGGAAGTCTCGGTCATTTTTGAAGTCAATGATGATCGTCATCACCATGTGCCATTGCTGATTTCTCCCTTTGGTTATTCGACTTACAGAGGGAGTTGATTCTCACTCTTTGACGAAAATAATTGTCAAACATAACTAATGTTACACAGCCCTGAGCTGAGAAAAAAAGCCCTGAGCTAACAAAAATAAAGACCAAGAGGCATTGGCCTATGCCAACCACGTTAACCACCCGGGCTCTCCCTGTAGAGCCCCTGTCTGCTGAAGCTTTCAAGCCTTTCGGCGATGTGATCGAAGCCTGTGGTGACGCCATGATCATCAATCAGGGCCGCTGTCGTAAGTTCAACGACCTCACCCGGGTTCAAACCGATGCCGAAGGTGAGGTGGCCATTCACATTTACCACACGCATATTGCGCTTCTGCGCAGCTTCAAAGAAAGCATCCACCGATTGAGGCGCCACTGTGCCGAACACCAGTGCTGTAGTGGTTCCATTGTTCAGGCATTGATCCAGAAACAATTCTGCAATGTCTCTGGCGTATTCAGGATCTGAAAAGCGGGCTTCAGCAGGAAAAGTGTACTGTTCCAGCCAGTCGAGCAGTTGTACTCCGCAGCCTGCCATGACTTCCAGTTGGGGGTAATGCACATGAGTGTCTATAAATCCCGGAACTATCAGCTTGCCAGAGAGGTCTCTGATTTCACAGCCTTCCGGCAGCTGTTTCAATAACGTTTCGGCAGGGCCGCAGGCCTTGATACAACCTGACTCAACCAGTAATCCACCGTCGTCAAAGTATTCCCAGCTTTGTGCTCCCTTATCGGGATCATCCAGAAAGTGGAGTACGCAAGCGCGCCAGAAAACAGGAGGTGTATTGACAGTGCTCGTCATAGCGGGTCTCCCAC
>NZ_JAHHPN010000562.1:0-3703 GCF_024606325.1 Endozoicomonas sp. ONNA1 | reverse complement strand
GGCATTGACATTGATTCCTTCTGCCAGTGACTTCTCCACCTGATCCAAATCCCCGTTAACACAGGCATCATAAAACGTATGATCGGGGAAAAATGGATCCGGGTGAGATTCACCGGTGTTCTTATTCAACATAGGCATGGGGTCTTGCCGACACATCGCGCACTCGCGTGAGCCGATGGACTGTTGAACAAAACACTTCGAAACACAGTCCAGATCGAAGAGCTTGCCACAACACCGGGCTTTGACGATCACGGGCGCTACGTCACGGCCATGGAAGTGAGCCAGACAAATAGGACAGGGTTCGTCCTCCGGCGCTACGACAGCGTCCCCGGGGACAGAGTTGCGAGTAATAGCATCCACAAGCAAAACATCTGTGTTATTCAATAAGTAATACGGATTAGATGCAAGAACACTCCAATAGTTCAGCTTTGGTTCAGCTCTTATGGCTAAAAAGTTTGCAGCGGCTAAATAATCTCCCATTTCACACACTCAGAAGATGGGAACAGCTCAAAGCTGCGTTTACTGGATAGCACAAGAACTTTCTGGTTCTTTTCTTTCCCTCCTTGTCCGGGTTTTGGGAAGGGCTTCCAGGTCGGTATTGTCCAACTCCGTTACGGCGGACGGCGGGGGGGTGTCAAGATTCGCCCCGCCGTCGATCAGGAGTTGCACGCAGTCGGTATTGTCCATCTCAGCAGCTATGGAGAGCGGTGTGGCGCCATTCGGCAGGGCGGCATTGATATCTGCCCTGGCTTTGATCAGGAGTTTTACAATGTCGCTATGGCCCCTCAGGGCAGCGATGAGCAGCGGGGTGGCGCCATCTCTGGCCCGTGCGTTGATATCCGCCCTGGCTTTGACCAGGGCTTTCACGCAGTCAATGTTATTTTCCTGGACAGCAATGAGCAGCGGGGTGGCGCCATCTTCATTCCCGGCGTCGAGATCTGTCTCGGCTTCGATCAGAGCTTTTACGCTGTCGGTATTGCCTTTTGCTGCAGCGATGAACAGCGGGGTGCCGCCGCCGTTTTTAGTCATGGCGGCGTTGGGGTCTGCCCCACCGTTGATCAGGTCTTTCACGCATTCGGTATTGCCTTTCTGGGCAGCGACGAACAGCGGGGTAGCACCATCCGACGAGGCGGCGTTAAGATCCGTCTCCGGTTTGATCAGGATCTTTACACAGTCAGTGTTGTTTTCTTGCACAGCGATGAGCAGCGAGGTGGCGCCATTTTTAGTCCGGGCGTTGAGGTTCGCCCCGGCTTCGACCAAAACTTTCACGCAGCCGGCATTGCCTTTTGCAGCAGCGCCGTACAGTGGGGTAGTGCCATCCGACGAGGCAGCGTTGGGATTAGCCCCGGCGTAGATCAGGGCTTTCACGATTTCGATGTTATTTTCCTGGGCGGCCAAGTACAGTGCGGTGTAGCCATATGGAGTCTGGGCATCGATATCCGCCTCGCCTTCGATCAGGGCTATCACGCAGTCGGTATTGCCCATCTCGGCTGCGACGTGGAGTGGGGTGGCGCCAAGCTTGGTCCGCGCGTTGAGATCCGCACCGCCGTTGATCAGGACTTTCACGCATTCGGTCTTACCCTTCCAGGCTGCGATGAACAGCGAGGTGGCGCCATTCCTGGCGCGGGCGGCGTTGATGTCCGCTCCGGCTTTTATCAGGCCTTCAACGATCGCTATGTGCCCTTTACCAGATGCCAACATCAAGGGATTGTAATCATCACTCCTGAAGACATTGACATTAACTCCCTCTGCCAGTGACTTCTCCACCTTATCGAACTTTCCGCCAAGACAGGCAGCATAAAATGTCTGATCGGGGAAAAATTGATCCGGGTGATATTCACCGGTGTTCTTATTCAACATAGGCATGGGGTCATGCCGACACATCGCGCACTGGCGTGAGCCTATAGATTGTTGAACAAAATACGTCGAAATACAGTCCAGGTCGAAGTGCTTTCTACAACATTGGGCTTCGACGATCACCGGTGCTACATTTCGGCCATGGAAGTGAGTCAGACAAATAGAGCAGGGTTCGGCCTCCGGCGTTACGACATTGTCCCAGGGGAAAGGGGTGTGAGTAATGGCATCGATAAAGTGAGTAATGGCATCCATAAAGTGAGTAATGGCATTCACAAGCAGAACCTCCGTATTATTGAATGAGTAATACAGTTGGACACAAAAACAGTACAAAAATTCAATTCTATGGCTATGAACGTCCCCTACCTTCTCTCAGCCCCGGTCAGGGCTATCACGCAGTCGGTATTGCCCATCTCGGTCGCGATGGACAGCGGGGTGGCGCCATCCCAGGTCCGCAGGGTGTTGAGATTCGCCCCGGCGTCGATCAGGAGTTGCGCGCAGTCGGTATTGCCCATCAGGGCAGCGATGAACAGCGGGGTAGCGCCATCGGACAAGGTGACGTTGATATCTGCCCTGGCTTCGATCAGGATTTTCAGGCAGTCGGTATGGCCCTTCAGGGTAGCGATGAGCAGCGCAGTGGCGCCATTCTTGGTTCGTGCGTTGAGATCTGCGCCGGCTTGGATCAGACGTTTCACGATGTCTGCATGGCCTTCCTGAGCAGCGATAAACAGCGAGGTGACGCCATTCTTAGTCCGGGTGTTGACATCTGCTTTGGCTTCAATCAGGGCTTTCACGCTGTCGGTATTGCCTTTTGCAGCAGTGATGAACAGCGGGGTGGCGCCATCCTTAGTCTGGACATTGAGATCCGCCCCGGCTTCGATCAGGAGTTTCACTATGTCGGTATGACCCCTCTGGGCAGCGATGAACAGCGGGGTGGCACCATCCGGACGGGGGAGGTTGAGATCCGCCTTGGCTTTGATCAGGATTTTCACGCAGTCGGTGTTATTTTCCCAGGCGGCAATGAACAGCGAGGTGGCGCCATCCTTATCCCGGGCGTTGAGGTTCGCATTAGCTTCGATCAGGATTTTCAGACAGTCGGCGATATTTTCCCGGGCAGTCAAGAGCAGTGCGGTGTTGCCATTCTTTGTCCGGGCGTTGAGATCCGCCCCGGCTTGGATCAGGCGCTCGACGATGTCCCTGTGTCCCAGGCAGGATGCCAACATCAAGACAGTGAAATTATCATCCATAACCGCATTGATATTGACTCCTTCTGCCAGTAAATTCTCCAACTGATCCAAATCCCCCTCAAAACAGGCAAGATAAAGCGCCTCATCGGGGAAAAATGTATCCGGGTGAGACTCACCGGTTTTCTCATTCAGCATAGGCATCGGGTCTTGCCGGCACATTGCACACCGGCGAGAGCCGATGGGCTGATCAACAAAACACCTGGAAATGCAGTCCAGATCAAAGCGATGGCCACAACACTGGCTTCTGACGACCACGAGCGCTTCGTCACGATCATGGAAGTGAACCAGACAAATAGGACAGGGATCGGACTCCGGCGATGCGTCAGTGTCCATGGGGACAGTGGGTTGAGCAATGTCATCCATAAGTTGTACATCCACGTCAGTCACATGACCTGCGCACTCCGGGCCGCGTCCATTGTCCAAATATGGGCATGAGCTTTGTTCGGGCGTTGCGCCTGTGTGGCCGGTCGAATTTTCTGCGGAATTCATCGACCACTCAGTGGACCCACTGCTATCGGATGATGTTCGGAATTGACAAACGCCATGGCAGGGAGAGACGAAACAATTTAAATCCAAAGAATGCAGAGATTGTTGAGGGCCTC
>NZ_JAHHPN010000051.1:0-1439 GCF_024606325.1 Endozoicomonas sp. ONNA1 | reverse complement strand
TGAATCTCACCCGGATACATTTTTCCCCGATCAGGCGTTTTATCGTGCCTGTTTTTACGGGGATTTGGATCAGGTGGAGAAGTCACTGGCAGAAGAAGTCAATGTTAATACCGTTATAAATGATGGCCTCACTGCCTTGATGATGGCATCCAGTCAGGGGCACAAGAACATTGTCGAACGCCTGATCAACGCCGGGGCGAATATCAGCGCTGCCTGCTCGACTGGTGGAAACGCACTGTTTTTCGCTGCCCAGAATAATAAACCCGAGTGTGTGAAACTCCTGATCAAAGCCAAGGCGGATCTCAACGCCAACTGTAGGGATGGCGTCACCCCGCTGTTCATCGCTGCTCAGCAAAATTGCACTGACTGCCTAAAAATCCTGATCAACACCGGGGCAGATCTCAACGCTTCCCGGACTTCGGATGGCGCCACCGCACTGTTAATAGCAGCCTGGTTGGACAATACCGAATGCGTGAAACTCCTGATCGAAGCCAAGGCGGATCTCAACGCCCGGACTAAGGATGGCTTCACCGCGCTGTCCATCGCTGCAGATATGGGTAATATTGACTGCGTGACAGCCCTGGTCGAAGCCAAGGCAGATGTCAACGCCGCCTTGTCGGATGGCTCCACCCCACTGTTAATCGCAGCCAAGAGAGGCAGTATCGACTGCGTGAAAATCCTGATCAACGCCGGGGCGGATCTCAACGCCCGGACTCATAATGGCTTCATCCCCCTGCTCATCGCTGCCAATATGGGCCATACCGACATAGTGACAGCCCTGGTCAAGGCCAGGGCAAGGTAGGGAACAAAAGAAAGGCGTTATGTCATCGAGTAAACACGGTTTTCTGTGCTCCCATCTTCAGAGTGTTTGAAATGGGTGATTATTTAGTCACAGCAAACTTTACAGTCATAGAGAAAGTGAAGTGGGATCACTTTCACCTCAGCAGCATAGTTTATGGGGCAGGGCTGAATGCTTCTCCGGGGCAGTTGAGAGAACGGTTAACTGCCTGACTTGCGTTATTTTCCTGATCTATCCTTCCTCTCTGTACACCAGAATCCAAGGGTAGAATGATTAAACACCCACTCTTTGCAGCACCACTGTTACTCATGTCATTGTCTGTCGTCTGTCAGGCTCAACCGTTGACCAGGCGTTTTGTTGTCGAGCTTGAACAGAAAGCAGGTGCTCCAAGCCAGAATGTTTTTATAAAACCTGACCAGCACACACTGTCGTGCACCTTGTCAGACATTGCTCACACAAAGGGCTATGCAGGATCGGATTTATCGTCTGATGAGAAACAAGACAGACTAAACGGCTACGAGCTAAAAACGACCATCAATGAATCGATTTCATGGCCATGGCTTTACATCAATCATCTACTGGTGAGTTACGAACTGATCCAGACCGCCAAAAATACCCCACTCAGCTCCACCTCTTATTC
>NZ_JAHHPN010000050.1:0-1283 GCF_024606325.1 Endozoicomonas sp. ONNA1 | reverse complement strand
ATGCCCTGAAGGTCGTTTTGGAAGAGATTCCTGCCGGTGCACACCCAATGGACGTTATGCGCACCGGTTGTTCAATGCTGGGTAATCTGGAAACTGAGCAGGATTTCTCCGAACAGCTGGATCACATTGACCGTATGCTGGCCCTCTTCCCGGGCATGATTAACTACTGGTTCAACTTCAGTCACAACGGCATCCGAATTAATGTTGATACTGAAGCAGACTCCATTGCTGAGCAGTTTCTGTGGACCTTGCATAACAGGAAGCCGAAACCTCTGCATATAGAGGTAATGCATGCCTCCCTGATCCTTTATGCTGAGCATGAATTTAATGCTTCTACCTTCACCGGCCGAGTTTGTGCTTCCACTCTCTCTGATGTTCACAGCTGTGTAACCGCTGCAATCGGCTCACTGCGTGGACCTTTACATGGCGGTGCAAACGAGGCAGCTATGGCAATGATTGAGAACTGGCGCTCTGCCGATGAAGCGGAGCAGAACATTATGACCATGCTGGCTCGTAAAGAAAAAATTATGGGCTTCGGTCACGCGATTTACCGTGAGTCTGACCCTCGTAACGATATTATTAAAGAGTGGTCAAAGAAACTGTCTGAGCATTCAGTTGATGAATACCTGTATGCTGTTTCCGAACGTGTTGAGGCGGTCATGTGGCGTGAGAAGAAATTGTTCTGTAATGCTGATTTCTTCCACGCTTCTGCCTATCACTTCATGGGCATTCCAACCAAACTGTTTACACCGATCTTTGTTTGTTCACGTGTTTCTGGTTGGACTGCACACGTCATGGAGCAGCGTGCTAATAATCGTATTATTCGTCCTTCTGCGGACTACACCGGTCCAGAAAGTGTTGACTGGGTGGCGATCAAAGATCGTCCATAAAACTGAAGGACTGATGTTATGAACAGTGCATATCGCAAACCATTACCGGGCACCCGACTGGACTATTTCGACACTCGTGCAGCCATCGAAGCCATTCAGACTGGTGCCTACGCAAGGCTGCCTTACACCTCTCGCGTTCTGGCTGAGCAGCTCGTTCGTCGCTGTAATCCTGCAATCTTGACAGAGGCCCTCAAGCAGATCATAGAACGCAAGCGCGATCAGGACTTTCCCTGGTATCCTGCTCGTGTCGTGTGTCATGATATTCTCGGTCAAACAGCTCTGGTTGATCTGGCTGGCCTGCGTGATGCGATTGCTGAGCAGGGGGGTGACCCTTCCGAGGTCAATCCAGTTGTTCCAACACAGTTGATTGTTGATCACTCACTGGCTGTAGAG
>NZ_JAHHPN010000561.1:0-4726 GCF_024606325.1 Endozoicomonas sp. ONNA1 | reverse complement strand
CAGAAAGGCTATTTTCAATCAAAAACTCCGCTATGATTCTTAACCAGAAGCCTATAGCTCATGACTGCTTACTGCTCATGCCAGCGAAAAAAGGAACCTGAACCGATCATGAAAATCTGCATCTTTAACGCCAAAAAATACGATCGTGAATTCTTTGACCTGTGCAATGCCGACTCCGGCTTGGAACTGGAATACTTTGATATTCACCTGGATGAAAAAACCGCTCACCTGGCCAGGACGGGTGATGCAGTCTGTGCTTTTGTTAATGACGATCTCAGTCGGCCCGTTCTGAGTGTCATGGCTGAGTATAATATCAGACTTCTGCTAATGCGCTGTGCCGGATTTAACAATGTGGACCTGGACGCGGCCAGAGAGCTGGGTATCACGGTAGCCAGAGTTCCGGCTTATTCTCCTGAAGCCACGGCAGAGCACGCCATTGCGCTGATTATGACCTTGAATCGAAAAACCCATAAAGCCTACCAGAGAACCCGGGATGCCAACTTCTCACTTGAGGGGCTGACCGGCTTTAACCTCCATGGTCGTGTAGCGGGGGTCATTGGCACAGGCAAGATTGGTATAGCTGCTGCCCGCATTCTAAAAGGCTTTGGTTGTAAACTGCTGGGATACGACCCCTACCCGAACCCGGCTTTTGAAGCACTGGGCGGAGACTATGTTGCTCTGAATCAGCTGTTGCAACAGAGCAAGTTGATCACCCTGCACTGCCCCTTAACGAAAGATAACGAGTACATAATCAATGAGGACGCATTTAGCCAGATGCAACCCGGGGTGCTACTGGTGAACACCAGCAGGGGGAAACTGCTGGATTCAGTGGCAGCGATTGACGCTCTGAAAAAAGGGATACTGGGTGGACTGGCGCTGGATGTTTACGAAAACGAGCAGGAGCTGTTTTTTGAGGACTTGTCCGATGAGGTGATTCAGGACGATGTTTTCAGACGCCTTTCAGCCTGTCACAACGTGATCTTTACCGGCCACCAGGCCTTTCTTACCGAAGAGGCGCTGATGGCGATTGCCAAAACCACTTTGAGTAATGCTAAAGCTTTTGCTGAGGGAAAAGCCTCTGGTAACGAAATAGCCAGAGAGGCGCCGGATCAGCATTGACGGTCGGATCAGTAAAACCCAACCTTAAGAGGCTCACTGTTTGGAGGCCTTGAGTGCTTCTTTCTCGGTGTCACTGAGGAAAGCTATTGTCAGGCCATTTTCCTGAGCCTGCAGAATCTGGTCCGCAGACAGACCGGCAGACGGAGCCGCCACTTCATACTCATAAGGCAGCTCAATGCCTTCTACGGCTGGGTCATCGGTATTGATCGTGGCCAGAACGCCGTGTTCCAGGAATTTTTTGAGCGGGTGCTTTTCAATGCTCGGGAAGGTGCTGGTCTGAATGTTTGAAGTCAGGCAGGACTCAATACCAATGCAGTGCTCAGCCAGGTAATCCATCAGCGCCGGGTCCTCAATCGCTCTGACACCGTGGCCAATTCGTGTGGCCCCCAGATCACGAATAGCCTGCCATACGCTTTCAGCGCCCACTGCCTCGCCAGCATGAACGGTCACATTCAGGCCGGCATCACGAACTTGTTTAAAGTGATCAACAAACAGCTCACCCGGCTTGCCGAACTCGTCACCTGCCAGATCAATGGCGACCATTTTGTCTTTGAAGGCCAGACAGGCATCCAGCTCCTGCTGGCAGGCTTCCTGGCCAAAAGTGCGGCTCATGATACCGATCAGGTTGGTTTTGACCCCAAAATCACGGCTACCTGCCTGCACACCGTCCACTACCGCTTCTACCACACCTTCAGGGTTAAGGTTGTGAGTCATGGCCATGTAGTAGGGGCTGAAGCGCAGCTCGGTGTAATCAATTTGAGCATTCAGGGCGTCTTCGACATTCTCATAGGCGATACGACGACAGGCGTCGTAATCCGCCAGAACCTTAACTCCCCAGTCCAGCTTGGCCAGAAAACTCACCAGATCCGGCTCATTACTCATAACACGGACATGGGGAATCAGCGCTTCCAGATGATCGGCGGGTAACTCCAGATTGTGCTGCTGACCCAGCTCCAGAATGGTCTGGGGACGAATGTTACCGTCCAGATGACGATGAATGTCAGTGAGGGGAATGGATTTGTCAATCATGTTAATGCTGCTCTCATCAATCGTTGGGTGCCTGTGTCTCTTTTGCGCAGGACCATTTCACCTGGTTGTTTGGGCTCCAAAGTATGGCAGATTATTCAAGGTGCCTGCAAAGGTGACGGAATCAGTCCCTCAGAAAACCTAAACTTATAGCCTCTGCTATGGTGTCTGGAGAGGGGTATCCCGTCTGATTAGCCGCAACTGATAAGAGAACTGCCAAGGCTTGATCCCGGGCCTGCTGGTCCGATGAGGCATTTTCTGGCAGGTCAGGATTACTGATGCTGGCAGGCGCTGTGAGTAATTCCCTTAAACTCAGAAGCGTTTCCACCTCCTCTGGAGAGGGGTATCCCGTCTGATTAGCCGCAGCTGATATGAGAGCTGCCAGGGCTTGATCCCGGGCCTGATGGTCCAATGAGGCATTTTCTGGCAGGTCAGGATTACTGATGCTGGCAGGCACTGGTTGTATACCCACTAAGTTTAAAACCGTTACCAACCAGTTTGGACAGAGGTATCCCGCCCAACTGGCCATAGCTGATAACAAAGAGGTTAAGGCCCGACCCAGGGTCTGCTGGTTCAATAGGCCAGGATTACCGGGCATGGCAGGCGCTGGTCGTACTTCTCTTTCCCAGAGACTGGTTCTGCATAGAGGACAGGATGTATTCTCCAACAGCCAGAGCTCCAGGCAGGTCACGTGAAACATATGCTTGCATGGCTTGGTAACCCTGACGTCTTTTCCGGCAAAAGCTTCGATACAAATAGGACAGTCTTCGGTCGGCAGTTGATAGGCTGATGGCAGATTATATGGGTTATATGGTCTGTCAGGTGGTGTGATTCCGTTCATATCTTTTGTTCCTGTCGTTGAATTTCAGATAGCTTTAATCTTCGATCATTGTCTGTTCATTTAGTTCCCCGTGCATATTTTAAAAAGCTCTGAATGCGGTGTTTGAGGAAATGAATATTACAGAAAATTTGTTGTAAGTCTGAGGCGAGAGTGTCGGTTTTCTCTATTGGCTGGAGAAATTCTCTGGAGAAATTTTGTCGGAATAGCTAACAGGAAAGTTATTCGGGATCTTACAGGGGAACAAGTCGTGCTGACCACAGTCAAACGGTTAATGAATTGTTGAACTTTGTAAAGGGATTATTACTATGGCGAGTCCACTCGAATCAGCAGCAAGACCTTCATTGGTCACAGAACTTTTGGCTAATCAAGATGTTGGGATGACACCAGAGGTGCTCAGCAACCATCAGGGCAGTAATGCGGAATATTTGTTGCGTCAATGCCGTGCTCTTAAAGAGACACTAAGCATTATGCGTACAAGTATGACAGTGGCAGAGTTACCTGACCCACCTGTGCACTGCCCTTTATTGAATGGTGGTAAAAGTCTGGAGTCCCGAACGGTAGTGGCGTCTTCATCCCGGATGGGTAGTCTTTGGAGCACGCTAACCGATTCGCGACAGCCTGCCGAGGACAGAGAAGCTGAAATCTGGGCTGAGTTGCAGAAAATGGATGAACGCATTCAGGAGGATTACCAACGCCTTTTACAGTTCCGAACTCAGCTCTTTATTGCTCTGGATGCTGCACGGCAGGCTGAAACTTCATTGGCAAGCAATATTTCCTGTTATGAGAAAGCGCTAGAACGTGAGCATAAGGATCAGGATCAGCAAGAATTGCAACGACAGCTTGAAAATAGCGAAAAACAATTGATAAGAGCACAGCGCAAGCAGGATACAAATGCACGTGTCGATGAAAAAGTCATGAATTTAGAGAAGCTTTTGCGAGAAGCTAATTGTCGTTCAACAGAGATGCAGCGGGACCTTGACATAATCCGGGAAGAAAAAGCTGCCGAATCCAAAAAGGTTGAGGCTCGGAACATAGTTATAGCAGCATATCAACGTCGCACAGATGCTGATCACGAGACCATACAGGTACTCACGGAAGAAATTGATGCCCTATCAAAAAAGGTCCAGTTCCTGAACCGACTTAAAGTAGCAAAACAACGTCGTTTAGATGCTGATCACAATACCAAAAAGGAACTCGCAGAAGAAAAAGCTGCGCTGTCCGAACGGGCTGACAAGCTGGAGAGCGATTTATCAGGAGATCGGGAAAAAATAAATCATCTTAATCATGCCATTTTCGAACACCGGCAAAAAAATGCTGCACTATCCAGACAGATTGAGCCACTAAAGAATGAGTTACGCCAGAAGACCACAATGCTTGAAGCCAAAGAAGCGCAACAGTCTGAAATAGAAAGTCAAAACGCTCGTTTGCTGAGAAAGCTGAATCATGCACACGATTTGCTTAGGGTCAAGGGGCCTGAACTCCTGGAGAAAAAAAAGACACTCTCTCAAGTTCAGAATGACTTGCAACAGACCCGCTCTCTTTTGCGAGCGAAAGAGGATGAAGTCAATACCTTGGCGGCTCAATCCAGACAGTTCGATACAGACAAGGCGGCTATGGAAAGAGAGATTGAAACCCTGAGGGCTGAGCTGAGAGCACTCTCAGTGGGCAGCCAGACGACAGAGACGCGAGCCTCCCCATAACGGGCTTGTTAATCGTTAAATCGAAGAGGCACTGATAGCC
>NZ_JAHHPN010000560.1:0-1104 GCF_024606325.1 Endozoicomonas sp. ONNA1 | reverse complement strand
CTGCTGCACCCATGCCGCGTATTTCATCGTCGTATTGTTGTGGCCCGGTTTTAATGTGGGTTCTTGCCCAGTCTGCCAGATTCTGAACTTCTCCCAGAGGATTCAGACACTGGCCTTCTGCGGGCTCAATTGTGAATGCAGTCTTCAGATTTTTGAAGACTTCCACAATCCGTCTGGCCTGATCAAACCCAAGATGGTTTCCGGCCAATGCCTGCAAGCGAATGGGTGCAAATTCATCGTCTAAGTCAAAACTATGAAGATTTGGTATTAACTTACCGCTTAGCTCTGCTGATTCTGCCAGACCTATTGCGGCTTCCAGAGCCTGTTTTTTGAGGGAGTGCGACTGTCCGTAGGCGTAGATATCGGTGAGTATGTTTGCTTGTCTGGGCGTGTACTGGAAGGAGCCACCCTCATTTTCAACGGCTTCCTCTGCAGCTTTCAGGACTCCCTTTAATTGCTCTATTTCCCCTTTTCTGACTTCTATTTCTCTGTTAAGGCTGTCCTGTTCCCGGGTCAGTTGCAGGATCTTCCCGCCAGTACCATCAAGCCCGCCCATTTCTATCTGTTTTTTTCTCAAAGCATCAACCCGGTCAGCGTATCGCGCAGTGGGATCTGGCTTAATACCCATGTCGTCTTCAATGGCTTTAAGATCCTTTTTATGAGCCATCATAGCTTTCTGTGCTTTTAATATTTTTGTTTTTTTCTGTTTCAGGACTAAATCCAGCACTTGTCGATTGTGCTCAAGTTTAGTTTTAGTTTTCGAATCGATTTCTTTGGAAGGATGCATCGCCTGATTTTTAGTGTTCAGTTCCTCTCGTGCCTGCTTTTCTTCATCCAGTGCACAGGTCAATTCCATTTCTTTTAAAGCGTGCTCATGCAGAAATTTCGTGACCTGAGCGTACTTTTTTCTGGTTTCAGGCAGTTCGCCCATTGCGTGCTCGACTTCGTCCTGACCATGAGTGTCTGTATAGGTTATAATGGCATCGAAGTAATCCTCTTCGGCAAGCCTTTCAGCGTTACCTTCAACAGAGATTTTCAGTTCTGATGTAGCAGCTCTCAGTTTTTGAACGATTTCATCATGTTTCTCTGAACCTGCGCTCTGCA
>NZ_JAHHPN010000559.1:0-2333 GCF_024606325.1 Endozoicomonas sp. ONNA1 | reverse complement strand
AATCAACCTCCTCACCATTGACTATTGCCAGTGTACGACCACCAACGATGGTGCCCTCTTTCTCAAATAGTGATAACGGATGTTGACCAGGATAAACCCGTTGAAAAACGGTTTCACCAGCACGAACAAACTCTGCCTGTAACTGACGAGCGGAAGCTAACTCCGCAGGATGAAAATCAAATGCGTGGGCAGCGACTACCAATTCGAATGCCGAAGTATTGGGCAATTGAAAATTGAGTGGATTAACGGGTTCTATCAACTGTTCGGAAGAATCCAGTTTGAAGAAAAGTGCCGGGTCTTTGAGAAAGTTCAGAGTATCATCCAGTAATTGTCGGGGTAGACGATATGACCAGGTCTTCAACAAAACTTTTTTATTGGCAACTAACCTTTGCGCAAGTACGTGTATGAGCCTTTGCCGGACTATTGGATCAGTGCAGCACTTTTCCAGATATTCTTTGTTGTTAAAAAAGTGCAAACAATCCAGACGCTGTTCAATGTAGTCTATTACAATGCGAGGGTCATCTGGCTGTAACTTTCTACTCTGAAAACACCCGTATCCCTTGTCAAAGGGTTCAGACTTGAGCACTATACTGTCCAGTTCCTTCAGAATTTTTTCCGGAAGCATTTCGCGACCCAGGTCAGGAAAATAAGGATAAACAATATTCAAGACATGGGTTTTAAAATCGTTATCTGCATTGACTATGTCAAATAAAAAATAAAGAGCGGCAATATCAAAACCTCGGCTAACTTCAGGTGTTTTTCTTAATATATCCAACAGTGAATGCTTTGCTGTATCGATTAATGCCTTAAGCAACGTATCATTCGATTTTTCAATATCGTTCAAGATAAAAGGATTGGTTTTTACCAGCTTCTTTAATAACAAACCAAGTTTTTCTTCGTCTGTCTTATATCTTTTTGAGGCGGATAAATAAACCATGTACAGGGAATTGCGAAATTCCTGACATAACTTATGGTTTGTTTCCAGTGCAGCTAATAAGGTCTTGACCAGTACGTCTTCAAAAAAGACGGGTTCCTCGGTGAACATAGTGCATTTACCAAAGTAAATGTCTTGATAATTACCATACCATTTTTGGCCACTGAGCGAATCCAACATGATTTCTTTTGTTATAAAACGAACCGGAACCTCTGATAAAGTACACAAGCCATTTGATAATTGTGACAGGCAGTACTCTTTGTTTTCACTTTTAATGTGTTCTGGCAGGTCTTTCAGCTCTATCCTTCCTGAACGAATGAGTTCATCGTACAAATCATCATTTTGATTTTTAAAACTATCAGGAAAAGTGCCCAGGGATTTTATTTTTGCTGTGATGTCCAGATGGCCATAAATGAAAGCTGCCAGTTCCAGAGGTGTACCTTTGGGAATACCATTGCGGCCTGAATATTCAATAAGAAAATGATGATCTGTTTTCAATTCATCAGGCAGTCCGTCGTAGACAATACGGGAATAATCACTCTTGTTCTGAGCCAGTAGTATATCTCTGGTTATTTTATCTTTTGGTATTTCGTAAAGTCTCAAAATATCATTCTTTACAAATTCTTTCATAAAGCAAGATGATTTAAAATAAGCCTCAGGGACGTATATTCTGCGACGTTCTCGTGATATATAGTGGATAAGGTGCATAAGTTCAGCTTCTTTGAGTTTATGACCTTTTCTATCAAGGAGTTTTTGAATCAACTCGACTTGTTTGTCGGAGAGAATAGCAGTGCTCACACACGGGCTGGCTTTATACCTTTTTAAAGGGCTGGGTGATAATGCTTCTGGCTTGACCCTAAGACCAATATCTCCAGCATTGGTGAATTGCCGTTTTGATTTGCCTTCAGCGACTGCAGGGGTATCTACATCTAAAGCAACGGCTCTGGAGGAAATCCCGATCTCTTCTTGATCTTTTTGTCCTGTTGAAAGATCTGTTGCGAAATCTGCACGATTGACTCCCAATGACCCACTGAGAGGGGTGACGGTTCTGTCGAAGACATTGCCATGATTTGCTGTAGAACTGTAAGTAGAGGGGTTTTGCCCCTGATTAAATGAGCTTTGAGGTAATCGATCCATCATTTCTTTCCTGTCTTTCATTATCCTTAATCTTGGCGAAGCTGAGTCCACTCAAATGTTGACCCGTTAATTAAATGAAAGTTCCGAAAAAGAAGGATCGAAGCTTGAAAAAAGGCCGCTGGCCAAGCCAGTGCCACAAGGAATTAGACATTTCAAAGTTTAATCCGCCTGAGACAGCGCCTGAGAGAGCGTCTGCGTTATGGCAATTTTTCCACCTGGCTCTCAAGGTTTTTAATGCGATTATAGGCAGCCTGGTTTTCAA
>NZ_JAHHPN010000049.1:0-1651 GCF_024606325.1 Endozoicomonas sp. ONNA1 | reverse complement strand
GTGCTCTGCAGCAGACTGATACCATCAAGGTTAAAGTTCCTGCTAAAAGCAACAAAACGCTTTCTTATACCTCGGTGTACTCCCGGTAATACCGGTAAAGATCAGAAGTCTGAATGCCAACAGAAATTCAGGCTTCTGGGAAGATAAAGAATTCAATTTACTATTGATCAAAAACTCATGCACAATTACCCATCTATTGTTGTTCTGACCGGTGCCGGTATTTCTGCCGAGTCGGGTATTCGTACTTTCAGGGCCAGTGATGGCCTTTGGGAAAATCATCCGGTTGAAGAGGTCGCCACGCCGGAAGGTTATAATCGCAATCCGGCTTTGGTGCAGGCTTTTTACAATGACAGACGTCAACAACTGACTGAAGTAGTTTGCAATGCTGCTCACAAGGCTTTGTCAGACTTCGAAAAATCCTATGATGGCGAGTTTCTGCTGGTCACCCAGAACGTTGACGATTTGCATTCCCGGGCGGGCAGTCAGAACCTGATTCATATGCATGGTGAGCTTTATAAAGCCAGTTGTCAGGATACAGAACAGGTTTTTGACTGGCATGATGATCTTACTACCGAAACACTCTGCCCATGTTGTCTTCAGGCAGGTAATCTGCGGCCTCACATTGTCTGGTTTGGCGAAATGCCTTTGCAGATGGATCGCATCTATAAAGCTCTATCGCAATGTGACCTTTTCGTTTCCATCGGAACTTCGGGTAATGTGTATCCTGCTGCCGGTTTTTTTGCAGAAGCTAAGGCCGCGGGCGCCGAGACCGTTGAGTTGAATCTTGAGCCCGGTTACCACGCCTCACGGTTTGATCGGAGTCTTACCGGGCCTGCCACTGAATTGGTTCCTGAATTCTTTAATGCATTGTTGGGATAGATATACGGCAATACTAGTCTATCTTTGCCATCGAAATCAGTCATTCAGTGATAATTACGGAGTCAAGCCAGTATTAAACTTCTTATAAATCTCTGTTCTGAGATCTCCTGCTGTAGCGCTAAGAGTGTGAAACGGGAGAAAAACGATTAAACGGTTCGGTTAATCAAATTATTGGATGGCTGACATGTTACGTTCCTTCTTAATTGGAGGAAGTGAAGCGTATTTTTTCGGCAGTTCAGGCCGTTGTTCCGAAGAGAGATTCTTTACTTTTGGCTCGTAATCCAGAGGGGGCAGAATCCCTGAGCGGCGAGGTTTATAATCTGGATGCAGTGGATTTGAGTTGGCGTCAGGGGCATTCCGGGATACATCAAGCGCTGTACAGCCAGAGATTGGCTCTTCCCTCAATTCACCAAAGATTATGCCACCTCTTCTACCACCGCGCCTTTCACCAGAAGCCGGAAAGGCAACAAAATTGAAGAGTTCAGGGTTGATACTGTTATACCTTGTAAACAGATGCTTCAGAACATCTTTAGTGAAGACGCTGCTGAGACAGCCTGAATATTCAAATTCGATCCTGGTAATAGATTTGTCCGATGTACGCTCCGATAATGACCGTTTGACGAAAAGAGACTGCCCATCGGCAGACCAGCTGAACGAGGCTTTTTCCAGAGACTCAGGAGGAAACCATACCATTGGAACAGCATCAAATCGGTAAGTAACCGAGGTACCTGGCAGGCCAACAGAGACAACAGAGGTAGTACCTTTGATTTCG
>NZ_JAHHPN010000558.1:0-10046 GCF_024606325.1 Endozoicomonas sp. ONNA1 | reverse complement strand
CAAGAATGTATCCTTAAGAGCGATGCCCCGATCAGTGGAGGTGCATTATACGGAGCTTAAGAGGTAGGTCAACGAGTTATTTCAAAACGACTGAAAACCATTTTCTCCTTCATTGAAAAGATCAAATTTAAAAGGTCGCTCAAAGCGTTCCTTCAATTGTTCAACCATTTCGGGACTGGCCTTAACGCCCGACCTTTCCAGATGAACCAATGAACGTCCTCTGGACTCCTTCTCACCAATTAACTGCTGAATACGCCTTTCCAAAAATACCTTTCTTGATACATTTTCTTCTGAGAGTTCTTTTCTTTCCTTCAACAGCCACAACTCTCTTTGCGCTGCTGCCAACTCCTCTGGTTCATCTTCCTCCCCAAGATCCAGTTGTCGACAGATCAAATCATTAAGCTCTTTTGCCACTCCGATCCTGAAATCAACCAACTCATTGCCAGAAGACTTAGATGACAGCTCTTGAACAGCTGCCAGGTATTGCAGCAGTTTACTTTCCTGTCGTTGGCAAACTCCCCGGAGTTGTTGATTAACGCCATCCGGAATCACCATACTCCAGATATTCTTCTTCATGTAAGCCTTGATTCTTTCAAGGCTTATTTCTTCTACTTGCTCCCTGATGGTTGTGCACGAAGCTCTCATAAAATGGTCAATCTGCTCCGGCAAACGCTCAACAGCCCCATCCAGCATACAACTCACAAGATTATCTGCCTCTTCCTCTAATCGAGTACGACAACTTTTCAGTGTTGCAAAGCAGAGACTGATCTTACGAGGGTCCATATTTGCTGCGGTGTATTTCTCACTCTCGGACAATAGATCAAAATCCGGAAAAAACGTTTCCTGAACTATCAATAGGGGATTGGGCCTTATGAGACAGCCCGTGGCACTTTTGGATATAAGCGAGCTGATCAACTCCCCTTGATACACTCCTGCATCCATCATCCGTAACAGAGCCATCAGCTCAGCAAGAAAAGACTTTTTGTTACTTAAACGCTTCAGATCAGGGGCATCAAGAACCATTGAATCGATAGCTGACTTTGTATGCTCCATCAGATCCGTGACATCAAATGACTCCTTGCCCTGAAGCGTAGTTTTTAAAGCCAGAGTTTGTCTCAGGTCGTAGAGAGAATAAACAGCTCTGGCAACATCCTCAGTTTGAATGGCTAAGATCAGTGAATGCATTGACTTGACGGCCTGAGCTTCATTTTTTAATTGCAGCTCCTTTCTTCTGGCCTGACGAAGCTCTGGTTTTTCCTGAAAGTTACCAGACCTTGTTGTGAGAACAGGTGATTCAGACCGAACTAAAGCTTGATGAGCTGACTGCAGTTTGGGCTGGGCATCAAAGCTTTTTATCAGCCGAACGCGAATCAGTCTTCGCCCGAATCTTTTAAAACCTCTTCCAACAGCAATCAGCTTTTTGCCCAGATACTCAAAAAACTTTATTTCATAACCAAAAATCCTGAAAATCCTTGACTGGGCTATCTGTTTGGGAGTTTCAGAGGGTTGCCGACTGGGAGAAGGCGTTTCCGGGCGTTCTATCATTGCTTCATCCTGAATTGCAGAGTCTCTGTCTTATTCGAATGGCTTTATAGAGAAACTATAGATAAAAACACCGCCTATCCTCTATTAGTTCATCTACAGAACGAAAACACCCGCAACAGGGTGCGGGTGTTTATGGAACATCAAGCACCTGTCTAGCCAGACCAGGCCTCCATAGAACCTTTAACCTTTGTCATTGCATTCTTTTCCAGTTGTCTGATTCGCTCAGCTGAAACGCCATAGTGGTCTGCCAGTTCATGAAGAGTCGCCTTATCTTCATTGAGCCAGCGCTTCTGAAGGATATCGCGGCTGCGCTCATCCAATGTTGCCAGAGCATTTCTCAACAGGTTCACCGAAGACTCGGACCAATCTGAATCTTCTAAAAGGCGTGCCGGATCTGCTCGCTGGTCTTCCAGATAGTGAGCAGGTGCTGCGTAGCTGCCGTTGTCATCACTGTCATCGGCATAGCCATCAAAGGCGGTATCATGGCCGGCCATTCGACCTTCCATTTCACGAACCACTTTGGCCTCGACACCCAAGTCATTGGCTACGGCCTTAACTTCATCATTACTGAGCCAGGAGAGGTGTTTTTTGGAACTGCGAAGATTAAAAAACAGCTTGCGCTGTGCCTTGGTGGTAGCCACCTTCACAATACGCCAGTTTTTCAGGATAAACTCATGGATTTCAGCCTTCACCCAGTGCACTGCAAAAGAGACCAGACGAACACCCACCTCCGGATTGAAACGTTTTACGGCTTTCATCAAGCCCACATTCCCTTCCTGAATCAGGTCAGCCAGGGGAAGCCCATAGCCACTGTAGCTTCTGGCAATATGGACGACAAAACGCAGATGAGACATAACCAACTGACGGGCAGCTTCCAGATCGTTCTTGTAGTAGAGACGCTCCGCCAAAACCTTTTCCTGGTCAGCAGACAACACAGCAATAGCGCTGACCCCTGTTACGTAGGCATCAATATTTTGCCCCGGGACTAACATATCGACTGGTTGTATACTGGTTCCCATGAATAACTCCATTGTAAGTGCCGATTCAGCACTCTACTTAAATTCAAACTCCAAATGCCCATGGCGTATAGAAAAACAACAGACTGGCCTTCGATTAAATAATAACAAAAACCGGGCTTTACGACCCTAGCTACTTTACGCTCTTTTGCGATAAAAACGCTATAAAAACACGCTTAACCCGCCTACTCTTGCCAAACATACCCTCTAGGGCCGCTCTTCTATTGTTCGAACATGACGATAGCAGCTCAATGCTGCTCCTGCCACCCCCAGGAAAATACCCGAGGCCAATAATGAGAAGAACATTGAAAAGCCGGGCCCTTGAGGCGTATAGCTGCTGCCGTAGAGGGCGGCGAGTTCTAATACTTCTGACACCAAACCAGCCAGCACACCCAGAATAATCAGCAGGGCCAACAAAGCCCCTCCCAGCCCATACCACATCCCCATATAAAGAAATGGCAATGTAACAAAACCATCGGTTCCACCCACGAGCTTGATCACTTTGATTTCAGCCCTGCGACTCTCAACGCTGAGACGCACAGTGTTGCCTATCGTTAAAAGCACAATGATTCCAAGAAGCACTGATAGTATGAGAGTAAAACGCTCGAGCAATTGAGTCATAGACTCAAGTCGCTTAATCCATTCCTGATCCAGCAGTGCCTCCATAACTCCTTCTTTGACCCGATATTTTCTCAAAAGTTCATTGAGTTGTTCAGCACTGAGCCCATTCCGGGGTGTAAGCTCCAGAACACCCGGCAAAGGATTAAAGCCCAGGGCATCGATAACCCCTTTCATCCGGGCCCTTTCCTGAAAGTCACTCAACCCCTCATCTGGACTGATATAAAGAAACTGATCAATATCCGGATCGTCTCTGGCTTCAACCTTGAGGCGATTGACCTCGTCACGCTCCAGCTTGTTGTCGAGATAGAGAGAGATTCTGGGCTGACCTTCCCATTCATGCCCCAGTGACTGGAGATTATTGGACAGTAATACAAGAATCGCAGGCAGTGCAAAAGCTACCGCAATCATCAGACAATTCAGAAAAGAAGCAAAAGGCGTCTTAAAGATGCGCCGTAATGAGTCAACTGCTACCTGTCGGTGCAGGCTTTTCAAATAAGCCATTGAGAAGCCTGTTGCCTTCTTTCTGGCTGCCCCTCTTTCAGCTTCAGCGTCTTTAGCCGCTGTAGGCTCTGACCGTTTTTTTTGGCTACCGTCTTTGTTTCTGACACTTTTTCTTGGAAACACGCTTTAACGCACCTCCTGATCATTAACCAGATGCCCCTGATCCAGAGTCAAAATACGATGGCGCATGCGGGCTACCAGTGCCAGATCGTGACTGGCAACCAGGACAGTAACGCCTACCTGATTAAAGCTTTCAAACAGCTGCATGATTTCAGCGGACAAATTAGGGTCGAGATTGCCAGTGGGTTCGTCGGCCAGAATCAGAGGAGGCCGGTTAACAACCGCACGCGCCAACCCCACGCGCTGCTGTTGACCACCAGACAGCTGAGCTGGATTCATTTTCTCCTTATCCAGAAGCCCCACGATATCCAGTGCAGCACGAACCCTGCCGGCGCACTCATGGTGAGTGTTTCCGGCAATGATCAGAGGCAAGGCAACGTTATCAAACACAGATCGATCAAAGAGCAGCTGGTGATCCTGGAAAACCAGACCTATGTTTCTACGAAAATAAGGAATCTGGCCACGCTTTAGCTTGCTGGTATCGTGCCCTCCCACCCAGATACTGCCAGAGGTCGGTTGCTCCATCAGCATGATGAGTTTCAGCAGAGTACTCTTACCGGCTCCGGAATGGCCGGTAAGAAAAGCAATTTCACCCCGATGCAGGTGGAAGCTGGTCTGTTCCAACCCCACGTGCCCTCCGGGATAACGCTTGGTGACATTGTCAAAGCGTATCATTAAGAACTTCCCTGCTGCTCTATTTTCATTGTTTAAGGCTCAACCGGGTCGAAGAGAGCTTCTACAAACTCATCTGCAGAGAAAGGCCTCAAATCGTCTATTTGCTCACCCACCCCCAGGAAGCGAATTGGTAGTTGCATCTGTTTGGACAAGGCAAAAACAACCCCACCCTTTGCAGTACCGTCCAGCTTGGTAAGCGCCATACCCGTCAGGTTAACTGCTTCGTGGAATATCCTGGCCTGATTGAGGGCATTCTGCCCTGTGCCGGCATCCAGAACCAGAAGCACTTCGTGGGGAGCCGAATCATCCAGCTTACCCAGAACCCTCTTAACCTTGCGCAGCTCATCCATCAGGTTATCTTTGTTGTGCAGGCGACCGGCCGTGTCAGCAATCAAGACATCCGCTCCACGCGCCTTGGCTGCTTCAAAAGCGTCATAAAGCACAGATGCACTGTCAGCGCCGGTATGCTGAGCAATCACAGGGATATCATTCCTTTCGCCCCAGACCTGCAGCTGCTCCACAGCTGCAGCCCGGAAGGTATCACCTGCAGCCAGCATCACTTTGCGCCCTTCAGCCTGAAGCTTACGCGCTACCTTACCGATCGTTGTCGTTTTACCAACACCGTTAACACCCACAACGAGAATGACGTAAGGCGTTTTTTGCTCATCAACAATTAAAGGCTGGTCAGCAGGCTTGAGAATTTCCTTAAGTTCAACCTTCATGGCAGAGATCAACGCATCGGCATCGCCCAGCTCGCGGTATTTCACTTTTTTGGTCAGTTTCCCGATAATTTCTGTCGTGGCTTCAACGCCTACATCCGATATCAGAAGCTGTGTTTCCAGCTCTTCCAGCAGATCTTCGTCGATTTCTTTTTTACCAACAAAGATTTCCGCGACACCATCAACAAATACACTACGGGTCTTGCCAAGCCCGCGCTTCATGCGAGCAAAGAAGCCTTTCTTCTCTTCCTGAGGCTCGCCCCTCTCCGGGACAGAAGGAAGAGTAGCAACTGTTTCAGTTTTTGGCTCCTTGACCGCCTCTTCCGTTTTTTCCTCAACCTTCTCAGCCTGTATTTCTACAGGTTCAACAGAAACGGTTTCTTCTGCTGTTTCTGCAACTGCCCCTTCGACTTCTGTCTGGACAACTGTCTCCTGGTGGGCTGCTGTCGGCTCAGTTTTCGGACTCTCATCTATAACCGGGGCAGGCTCGCTGTTTTTCTCTTCTTTGCGTCCCCAGGGCCAAAAACGTCGCTTCGCCGTTTTCTCATCACTTTTGCGAGAACCGAACATAAACTACTTCATCAGAATGGATTAAAAGGGTCACCGTATTAAAGCAGGTGGGTCTCAGGAGGCTGGTCGAAGCAGTTATAATGCCCGGACAGCCTTCCGGAATTGTGTATCCTATCTTACAGCTATTTACGAATGAAGCTTTTTAAGGTGAAAAATAGCATCAATGAGGTACGGGTATCTCTCGGGAAACCGCGGTTATCTCGTTTGGCAACTGATGTACAATCGCTGCTTTAAGGCCATCAACCGGAGTGATCAATGGCGCGAAGAGCAGCCATCAGGCAACGCCCAAATAAAGGTGGCGGAGAATTAAGAATCATTGGCGGACAATGGCGCAGTCGCAAGCTGCCTGTGGCAAACCTGCCGGGCTTGCGACCCACCTCGGACCGTGTGAGAGAAACCCTGTTTAACTGGTTGATGCCCTATGTTCCGGGTGCCAGGGTGCTGGACTGTTTCAGTGGGACAGGCGCCCTGGCCCTTGAGTCACTCTCCCGAGGCGCCAAAGAAGCCACCCTGCTTGAGGCAGCAGCAGAGGCTGCCTCGCTGCTTGGCAAAAACCTGACAACCCTTCAGGCAAAAAATGCCAGAGTCATTCGCACCGACAGCCTGAAATGGCTACAGCAAGCCGCAGACAAGGCTTTCGATCTCATCTTTCTGGACCCTCCATTCAGGCAGGAACTGCTGGAAGAAACTTGTCGCCTGCTTAATTCAAATGGATACATTCACAGCGACAGTCTGATTTACATTGAGGTAGAAAAGGAACTATCGCCTCTTCCCGTACCTTCAAACTGGACAGTCACGAAAACCAAAACTGCAGGCCAGCTGAGTTATTACCTGTTGAGTGTTGAGTGAACACAAGTAATAAAAATGATGAGCAAAGTAAAGTCCCCCTGCATTCGCCAATGTGCACTCAATAAAGACCAGGTGTGTACCGGCTGCTTTCGGAGCCGGACAGAAATAGCCCGATGGAGCCGGGCCAGCCAGGAGGAGCAGAAAGAGATTGTATTGAATGCCAAGGTTCGCTGTAAGCAAAAAACGGCTGAATAATGGATACAAACCCTATCATTGGAAAACAACATCACTCACAGGTAGTGGACTTAACCTATCGTTCTAGGTACCCTTCACACCGCTGAGATTATTCTAACACTCTCTTTTCAGACGAGAACTCTAAGGAGTGGTCACATGAAACAACCCGTCCGTATCGCAGTCACAGGCGCAGCAGGTAACATCAGTTACTCTCTTCTTTTCAAAATTGCTGCTGGTGAAATGCTGGGCGCGGATCAGCCGGTGATTCTGCAACTGGTTGAGATTCCTCAGGCTATGGACAAGCTGCGTGGCGTGGCCATGGAACTCGAAGACTGCGCTTTCCCGCTGGTTCACGGCATCAGCCTGCACGACAACCCATTCGATGGATTCCGTGGTGTTCATTACGCCATGCTGGTAGGTGCGCGTCCTCGAAGCAAGGGCATGGAGCGTGCGGATCTGCTGGAAGCTAACGCAGTTATCTTCGCCGAGCAGGGTAAGGCTCTGAATGAAGTAGCAAACCGCGACGTTAAAGCACTGGTGGTGGGTAACCCGGCCAACACCAACTGCCTGATTCTTTCCCGCAATGCTCCGGATCTGGATCCTTCCCAATTCTGCGCAATGACCCGCCTGGACCACAACCGTGCCAAAGGTATCCTGGGCAACAAGCTGGGCGTTAATCCATCCGACATTGACGGTGTTTGCGTCTGGGGTAACCACTCTCCAACCATGTACCCTGACGTACATCATGCGACTGTTCTGGGTGAAGAGTCGGCAATCAGCAAAATCGACGAGCAATGGTACAAAGAAGATTTTACACCTCGCATTCAGAAACGTGGTGCTGAAATCATTGAATGGCGCGGCCTCTCTTCCGCCGCTTCTGCCGCACAAGCCGCTCTGGATCACGTGCGTGACTGGGCCCTGGGCAGCAACGGTGAAATCGTCAGCATGGGCATCATCTCTGACGGCAGCTACGGCGTAGCCAAAGGCATTTACTATTCCTTCCCATGTGTCTGCGAATTCGGCAGCTACCAGATCGTTCAGGGTCTGGAGATCAACGAATACGGTCAGAGCATGATGAAGAATACCGAAGAAGAACTGCTGAGCGAGAAAGCCGCTGTCGATCACCTGTTGCCAGCTGAAACCGCGCAGTCTCGTGAAAACCTGAGAAAATCTGACCGCACTGGCCAGACCGCTTTTGACAACGGTCTCGACAAGGCTGACGTCTACTATAAAGCCGATCGCATCTGCTGATTAGTCTTACCTGCAGGAGCTGATACACTCAGCTCCTTTTTATTTCCTCCGTAATCCCTTACCGACCCGGAATCCTCATAGGCACAAAATATTCTGCTTCCAATTCGGCAAAGGACTCCCTGGCCGCTTCACTGACATAAGGCCGATCCATAAGCAGAATCTGATAGAAAACTCTCCGGTGCAGTTTTTCTGGCAACAATTCATTTTCTTCCAGAAACGCTGAGGTCACCACCTCCTGCCAACTGCTGAGCACCATGAAGTTGTTCAACGCCAATGCTTCAATTTCATGCTCCGGCACCTCCATAAAGCCTGACAACACAAGTCCGGCAATAATCTTTTCCAGTGTCTCCAGAGAGAGCCTTGCAAACTGTTGATAGGCAGACCGAAGCTCTCTGCTCCTGCTCATAACCCCATGAACATCCCGATAGATAAAACGAAACTGCCACATACCGGCCAGGGCCAATTCCAGATACGTCCGCTTATCCTGAAAGGTCAGTGGACGATCTTTCGGAATAATCATGTTGTCAGCAATGTTGTCTATCAAACGTTGAAAAAGTGCGTGGATAATCTCATCTTTATTCCTGAAGTGGTAATAGAGATTTCCGGGAGAAATCCCCAGCTCTGCGGCAATATGGTTGGTCGTTACCGTCCTTTCACCCCGGTCATTAAAAAGCCCCAGAGCTTTGTCCAAAATACGATCACGAGTTTTAACTGCCATAAATACCCTTGAAATCCTGTCAGTAAATCGCTAAATTTAATTTTAGAGCAATTACTCTAAATGATCAAAACCCATTACCCGGCCAGACTCTTGCGAAAAAATGAAACCAGATCGGCTGAAGGAGACCTGCACCATGAGCCTTAGTGAAATTGACCAGCCTACAGAGACTGCCTCATCGGATCAAATGACCGCCAGCGATCATTCTTCCAGCCAGATCGCAAGGATGAAGACATCTCTGGAGGCTCAGCAAAAAGCCTTTCAAAATCAACCCAACCCATCACTTCAGCAACGCAGGAAGTGGCTGAAAACGCTGAAAGAAGGTTTGAAGAAACACCAGAAAGCCCTGGTGGATGCCATAAACAGGGACTTTGAGGGCCGTGCTGAAACAGAATCCCTGTTAGCCGAGTTTATGCCATCCCTCTCAACCATCGATTACTGTTGCAAGCATCTGGCTAAATGGATGAAGCCCAGTAAGCGACATGTAGCAATCACTCTACAACCGGCTTCGGCAAAGGTGGTTTATCAACCTCTGGGCGTTGTCGGCATTGTTGTTCCCTGGAACTACCCTCTCTTTCTGGCCATAGGCCCCCTGGCAACAGCCCTGGCTGCCGGTAACCGGGCAATGATCAAGATGTCTGAGTTTACTCCGGCTACCTCCAGACTGTTTGCCGAGATGATTGCGGATATCTTCCCTGCTGACCTGGTCACTGTTGTCAATGGTGAAGCGGATGTGGGAGCCGCTTTCACCGCTCTACCGTTTGACCACATTCTCTTTACCGGCTCTACCCAGGTCGGCAAACACGTAATGACGGCCGCGGCCAAAAATCTCACCCCTGTAACCCTTGAGCTCGGGGGAAAATCCCCAGTGATCATTGACGAAGACTTCCCAATGCAGGAAGTAGCCGAGCGTGTCTGCTACGGAAAATCAATGAATGCGGGGCAGACTTGCGTCGCCCCTGATTACGTTCTGGTCAAGCAACAACGCAAGGAAGAGTTTGTAGAAGCTTACCTGAAGGCCTTCAGCAACATGCATCCTTCAGTGAATGACAGTCAGCATTACACTGCGATTATTAACGAGAGACAGCATCAAAGATTACTCAGCCACATTGAGGATGCCAAAAGCAAAGGGGCAGAGATTCGGGTGGGCAACAATGAGGAAATAACCGATGGCTCCCGTCGTTTACCTCCCCATCTGATTCTGAATGCTACGGAAGACATGAGCGTCATGCAGGAAGAAATTTTTGGTCCACTGCTGCCCATCATCGGGGTAGACAGCATTGATGAAGC
>NZ_JAHHPN010000557.1:0-3494 GCF_024606325.1 Endozoicomonas sp. ONNA1 | reverse complement strand
CGAAGACTCCACAGACGAAGACTCCACAGACGAAGACTCCACAGACGAAGACTCCTCAGACGAAGACTCTACAGACAATGACTCTTCAGATGAGGAATCCCATGGCTCAATGAATGCAGTGGCCACCTTCAAAACTTATCTTAACGAGCAGCGACTAACCTGTGACTTTACAGTGATCGGTAGGGATGGTCAGCCACGTCTATGCGGGATTATCTCCAAGAGTGCCAAAGCCCTGTCGGTTCACAAAAGCAGATATCACACCGGGCAAAGAATCTGTGACGAGACAGTAATCGGGGGAGATGGCCAGCAGCGACCATGCGGGGAGGTCTGCAAAAATGCTAAAAGTCTTTCAGATCACAGAAGCAAATATCACACCGGTCAAAAAACCTGTGACTTGACAGTGATCGGGGAAGACGGCCAATCACGTCCATGCGAAAAAGTCTTTAAAAATGCCAGAAGCCTTTCAAATCACAAAAGAAAAGACCACAGCATGCAACAAGCCTGTCACTTGACAGTAATCGGGGACGACGGCCAATCACGTCCATGCACGACAGTTTGCAAGAATGCTTTATCTCTATCAGCTCACAGAGCCAGATATCACAGCGGACAGAGAGCCTGCGTCGAAACAGTGGTCTCAGAGGATGGCCGGCTGCGAGTTTGCGGGAAGATCTGCAAGAATGCTCAAGCTCTGTCGGATCACAAAAGAGGAAGCCACTCAGGACAAAAAACCTGTGCTGTCACAGTGGTCGGAGAGGATGGCCAGCAGCGACCCTGCGGGATGGTGTGCAAGAATGCCAAAGTCCTGACAGATCACAAAAGGATAGACCACACGGGGCAAAAAACCTGCGATGTAACACTAGTCGGAGGAGATGGCCAGAAGCGACCATGCGGGATGGTCTATAAGAATGCTAAAGCCCTATCGGATCACAAAAGTAAAGGCCACACCGGGCAAAAAACCTGTGACGTGACTTTGGTCGGTGAGGATGGCAATTCGCGGCCATGCGAGACGGTCTGTAAAAATGCCAGAGCCCTGTCGGCTCACAAAAGAAGAAAACATACCCGGCAACAAACCTGTAACATGACCGTGGTCGGAGAGGATGGTCAGCTGCAGCCATGCGGGACGGTCTTCAAGAATTCCAGAGTCCTGTCAGATCACAAAAGATTACATCGCAAACGTAAGCCTTAGATGGATAGAATTTTTAAACACTCACTCTTTGTAGCACTGCTGTTGTTGCTAATGTCGCTGCCTGTCATCTGCCAGGCCAAACCGTTGACAGGACGATTTATTGTCGAGCCTGAAAAGAGAGCAGTTTTTCCAAACCAGAGCTTTTTTAAGAAGCTTGGCCTGCATACCTTGCCGTATAACCCGTCAGACGTTGCCGACACATACGACCATGCAGGATCATATTCACCGCCTGATGACAAACAACACAACCCGGATAGTTATCGAGAAAGAACGACCCTTATTGAGTGGATTTCGTGGCAATGGCTCTTCGCCTCTCGCCTGCTCGTGGGTTACGAACGGATCCTGATCCCCCAAGACGGCTCTTTGAGCCCCGCCCCTTATTCATGGCTACCCAGGGAAGTAGTTGCAGTTGTTGCTGTCGCCTGGCTTTTAAAAAGCTATTGGAACCACAATCCCCCCCTGTTTAAACCGATTGAAGAACAAAAGACTACATCTATGCTGACACAGTGGGATTATCCATTTGTTACCTTCACAATGATGTTGGACTCCGGACATAACCAACAACCAAACTCGTCATCAGAATCATCGGGGCAAAATACCCCACGTGCAACAACTCACCCTGCAAGTTCTTTCACTAGCCTCCTGCGTTCTGGCTCTGCCGGCGGTAACGGAGGCCCCCAAACACACACACATAATTTAGGTTTAAATTGTTTCGTTTTTCCCTGTAATGGCGTTTGTAGTTTCAGATCATCAACCGACAGCAGAGAACCCACTGAATGGTCACTGAATTCCTCAGAAAGCTCATGCCACCATTTGGCGCATGGACTCTGCCTTGGTTGCACTGCTAATTTGAATCCTTCAGACACTGAAGGCCCTCAACAAAGTCCACCTTTCGATATGTTGGATTATCTCTTTGACATTGAAATTCAATGCGTTTCTGACCAACCATTACAACGACAGTCGCATGGCATTGTTGGCAACACAGTCACTAACAGCAACTCTATAGACGGGATCTTCTCAGACAAGACTTCCTCAGATTCAGTGAGTACAGGGGCAACCTGTAAAACCGGCACTACCGGGCAACTAAGCTGTGACGTGATCATTGTCGGAGAGGATAACCGGACGCGTCGATGCGGAAAAATGTGCAAGAGTACCAAAGCCCTCTCGGCTCACAGAAGCAGATATCATACCGGGCAAAAAATCTGTAACGAGATAGTAACCAGAGAAGATAGCCAACCGCATTACTGCGGGACGCTTTGTAAAAATGCTAAAGTCCTGTCGGATCACAGAAGAAGAAGCCACGCCGTACAACGGATCTGTGACGAGACTGTGATTGGGGAGGATGGCCAGCAGATACCTTGCAGAATGGTCTGCAAGAGTGCCGAAAGCCTGTCAGATCACAAAAGAAAAGACCACAGCGCGCAAAAAGCCTGTGACTTGATAGTGATCGGGGAAGATGGCAAACCACGTCCATGCGAAACAGTCTGCAAGAATGCTTTATCCCTGTCGACTCATAGAAGCAGATACCACACCGGGCAAAAAATCTGTGACGTAACGGTGGTCTCAGAGGATGGCCAGCTGCGAGCATGCGGGAAGATCTGCAAGAATAATCAAGCCCTGTCAGATCACAAAAGAAGAGACCACAGCACGCAAAAAACCTGTGGCTTGACAGTGATCGGGGAGGATGGCAAACCACTTCCATGCGGAAGAGTCTGTAAGAATGATTTATCTCTATCGTCTCACAAAAGCAAATACCACACCGGGCAAAAGACCTGTAACTTACCAGTAGTCTCGGAAGATGGCCAACTGCGAGCATGCAGGAAGATCTGCAAGAATGCCCAAGCCCTGTCGGATCACAAAAGAAGAGACCACTCAGGGCAACAAACCTGCGATGTAACAGTGGTCGGGGTGGATGGCCAGCCGCGACCATGCGGGACGGTCTGTAAGACTGCCGTTGCCCTGTCGAATCACAAAAGAAAAAGCCACACCAAGCAACCAACTTGCGCACTGGAAGTAGTCGGGGGGGATAGCCAGCCGCCGCCATGCGAGAAGGTTTACAAGAATGATCAAGCTTTGGAAAACCACAAAAGAAGACATAGAAAGCGCAAGTATGCCTATGTGAACCAGTGATGATGGCCTCTGTAGAGGGACAATTTCGTAACGAATCTTGATATAAAAGGAAGAGTGAGTACTCGCCATATCATCAAGCTCCATGCCACTGCGGGAGAAGAAGCGCTTGAGACGTTTACGCCCGGAGTCGATCTCGGTACCGCGCCCCATAGTTCGGGCAATACGGGACAGGTTGACT
>NZ_JAHHPN010000556.1:0-9846 GCF_024606325.1 Endozoicomonas sp. ONNA1 | reverse complement strand
TCAGAAACACTGCCCGCTATACCTCCGGCATGACTGCGAAAACCGGTTGTTTTGATGGTTCCGGCATAATTGACCACCTCTTCAATCCTGCTGCGTTTTAACATGCCCACAAGTGCACCGGCCGGGCTTGTATTTCCGTAGCTGGTGACTTTTGGCTGTTTAAACAGGATCTGCCTGATAGTGCTGTTCTGTAAGGACCCGAACAGGCCTGAGGGAGTATTATCTGATAACGTTGAAACTTCGAGGCCGGAAATAACGTGGCCGTTGCCAAGCAGAATGACAGAGAACGGATTGGAGGTATTGCCGACGGGTTTCCAGGGAATGAATCGGCTCAGTTCAATATCACTCATTAACCGATAGCGACCTTCCACCGGATGGTCGGCATTCAGATATTGATTGAAATTATTATTATCTAACCCAATAGTACTGGCCCAATTGTTCCAGTTTGGAAAACATACGACAAGTGACAGTATCAATGCAGGTGGCTTTTTGTTGATAATCAGGCTTTGCCGATTTTGGTCTTTTATCAGGTTTTTATTCATTGAGGCATTACTGCAAATGATAATAAATACTCGTATTACCATCCGTATGTATAGACCACAATGAGTCATCATGCAGATGACCGTTGAAAAACTTCAATCCGAGCCTTCAGTAACAGCAAAGATTGCCAGAAAAAGCCAGCCCAGCATTAATGAGACGCCACCCAGAGGAGTGATCGCACCCAACCAGCTGATTTCTGTGAGGGCAAGAATATAAAGACTGCCGGAAAAGAGGATGATACCTGCCAGAAAGAGTCTGGCGCACCATTTCAGTTTTCCGGAATCTTTGAAGTGGATGGCTAGAACGGCTACCAGAATCAGAGCCAGACTGTGGTAGAACTGGTAATCAGTCGCTGTTGCCCATACTTCTATATAACGTTCGGAAAGTTGCGTTTTCAGGGCATGAGCACCAAATGCGCCCAGAGCCACAGAGATTAGACCGCAGAGGGCGCCGGACAACAGGTAGCGTCGAGTCATTTTTTGTCCGTAACTTTTGAAGGCAACAGATCAACAACACTGCCCGCTGCGAGTCTCAATCCTTCCTGAAAGTACAGAGAGCTTTTTTCATGATCATCCATGTGAGCCAAAAGACGTCCCAGCTCGTTATAGGTATCGATCCGTTTACTCAGTCTCAGGCTGGCTTCAAAGTACTCCCTGGCTTTACCCCAGAGTTCATTACGGAGAGACAGGCGACCCAGAGTGAGTAGAAGATCGGCGTCGTTGGGTCTTTCATTGAGCATGGTTTCGGCAAAATGCAGCTGCTTACTCACATCCTTGCCCTTGATTTTTCCATAAAGCAGAGCCATGTCACCGCTGTAGTGTTTCTTCAGATTGTCCCTAAGCAGAACTTCTGCTTTCTCTTCTGCTCCCAGATCCGTCAGGCACTTTCCATACCGGTAAATCATGGCGGAATTATGCTTCTGGTTGGACGACAGACTGTTCCAGATTTGGGTTGCAGGTTTTATTTTCTGATCCAAAGAGGTAAAACTTCGTCCATTATTAAAGGCCTGATTGAATAGAGCTTCAAAGCACTGAAGCTCAATGGTCCGATACTCTTCATCGGAAACGACTTTTTGCTTTTTCAGCTTGGGTAAAAGAGCCGCGAGAGATTGCCAGTCATTGAGGCGGGTATAGGTCTGTTTCAGCATTTTCAGAACATAGGCATGTCGTGGGACTTGCTTGTGCAGCTTGGTCAGGGTGGCCAGTGCCTGCTCCAGTTGACCTGATGAGAGCTGAAGCTGAGCTTGGGTAATGCCAATAGCCAACTCTGCACCGGGCTCCTTGTGATCGGCCTGACGGAGGTATTCGGCAGAGGCTTCAAGGTCACCGTTTTCATGAGCTGCACGAGCTGCGGCAAGATAATTCAGTAAAGGTGAGGAGCCATAGTCAGCAGCCTGCGAAAGCAGTCGCTCAGCTTTCTTCCAATGCCCCTGAGTGAACTCGACAAAGCCCCGGGTTGTCAGTTTACGGGCTCGTCTTTCTTTGGCACTGGACGTCATTGGATAGATAAAACCTGTGACGTCGAAAATGAGCCTCAGGATGATCCAGACCAGCCAGAATGCACCTATGGCAAGCCCAATCAACAGAAAAAGTCCCCACAATGTGCTTTCGAACGTTGTCTTGTTGTACGAGATAAGCACATAGCCGCTGTCATGGATCATGACGTTTGCCAAGCCAAAAGTAATGCCCAGAATCGCCAGGAAGATGATAAAACCCTTCATGTTTCTGGCTCCTCTGAAGAGTCAGCAGGTGCTTGCGGGGGCTGAGAATATTCTGACTGGTTTTCAGTGGCTGTCTGATCAATCCCTTCAGGTGTTTTTTCGATTGAGCTGTTCTGAACAGTCTGTGCACTCTCTGAGGATTCAGTTTGCCCCGAGGTGTTTTTTTCATTCTGCGGGGTCTCAGTTATCAGGCTGGATTTCAGCAAGTTCAAAGCACGGCTGATATTGACGGTGACAGGTTTTACGGTGACTTTGTCCAGAGCCTTCAGCTCGTCCAGCATTGCGGTGGCCTGAGCCCCTGACAGCGAGAAGTATTTTTCTATCCAGTCTGAAGCCTGTTGCAGACTACTGTTGTAGATCGCCTGCTCTCTGGAGAGAACTGACAACTTGGCCTGTTCCAGGATTAGCTGAAGGTTTTGGCGAATCAAAATATTCTCTTCGGGTGACAACAGTGACGTGATTTTTTGATCACGATCCGGGGTGAATCTGAACAGCCGGACAAAGCTCTCCCGGGTATTGTTCAGCATTGAGAGGGCGACAGTCTGCCAGTCGGTGGTCTCTGAAGATGGAGTAGATGGAGCGCCTGTGGATGGCGTCTCAGAGGGCTTTGATACCGAGATTGAAGCTGATTTCAGGGGCTCTTTTTCCATCAGGGGCAGTTCGTCAATCTGCTGGGTGAGCGCTTCAAGCTTCAGGTAAAGACCTTCCTGATCAAAATCCGGGAGGCTGTTAAGAGAAGCAATATCTTCTGCCAGAGCTTCCCTCACGGGATACAAATTGTAGTTGTCCAGCTCAAGCAGCATTTGATCAGCACTGTTAAGGAGAGCCTTGGCTGAGTGGGTATCAGATGTCATGAGCAGGCGCTGATTGGCCAGTCTGAGCAGGTATTCTACTTCTGCCAGCTTCCAGCCATCCTGACTGTTGCCGGTGAGTTCCTGAAGGCTTCTGGTCAGACTGTCGGTGCGCTTCAGCAGGCGTTCACTTTGACTTTGCTGTTCGTCGAGTCCGGTTTTGATGGGCGTGAGTTCACCGTTTATTTCAGTGAGTCTGGCCTGAACCCGTGCAATCTGGGTTTGTTGCTGTTCCTGTCCTGCTATCAGAGCGGGTTGCTGCTGCTCCCATTGCATGAACCGCCAGCCAATACTGCCAATTAAACCCAGTGCAATAACCGCAATCAGCAAGGCCAGGATAGATAGTTTACCTCCTGGTTTTGATGCTGATTGTTGAGGCTGTTTTCCGGAGCCTGTCGATGTCGACTTGCTAACCTGTTTTTTTGAAGGCTCTCCAGACCTGGCCCGATGTGTCGGTTCAGCTTGCTCGAGTTTTCTGGCGTTCTGATCTTTCTTGCTCACGTTAACCCTTCGCTGTTAATCAGGTTCAGTACCGAGACCATGGCGTGATTGTTGGCACCCTGAGCGGTATAAACCCGTTTGAATGCTTGAGCCTCTGGCATTCTGGCAATTCTTTCGCTGGGAACCACCAGACAGCACTCCTGACTTAAAGCAGGAGAAAGGTAGTCTGTGGTATTGGCCAGAATCTCACCACTGCTGGTCAGTATGACATTAATAGCATGATCTTTGATCAGTCTGTTCAGATAATCTTTCGGGTAGTCCGGCTTCTGGCGTTCATAAACTTCCAGGCAATCCACCCGGGCTCCCCGATTACTGAGGGTAGTCTCCAGCAGCTCTCTGCCGCCTTTGCCTTTCAGAATGAGTATCTTTTCTCCGCTGACCTGCTGAAGACTCTCCAGTTGCAGCAGGGCTTCGCTGTCTCCGGGCTTTTGTCGTACTTCCGGGCAGGCGGCCTCAATGTTGTTGCTATTTAGCCATTGTCGTGTTTTTGGGCCGACGGCATACCAGTCGATCTTCAGGGGCATTTGTGGCCAGTAATTCTCTATGTGCTCCAGGCCCAGTCTGGCGGCATTCTGGCTGATGGCAATGATTTTACCGTATTGATCCAGCTGTAATATTCGGTCTCGCAGTGCCTGACTCTCTGCCACCGGCTGAATATGGATCATCGGCAAAGACCATGCCATGGCCCCCTGATTCTGAATCATGGCAACCAGTGGTTCAGCCTGCTCCCTGGGGCGAGTGACCAATGCTCTGATCTCACGATTGTTTATCATGACATGGCTCACATTAATGCAGCAACTCTGCGAGAATGCGGTCTGCACCTTGCTCCAGCAAGGATTCTGCCAGCTGGACACCGCCTTTCTCCCCATCGGAAGGTGCACAATAGACTTCTGCGCTCAATATGACTTTGCCGTCCGGCTGACCCACCAGACCCCGGATGAAGAGCTGATCGTTGATGAGTTCAGAATAGCAACCAATAGGTACCTGACAGCCGCCATTTAATTTTCGGTTCATGGCTCTTTCCGCAAGCACTCGTGTGGCTGTTTCTTAATGATGCAGTGGGGCCAGAAAGTGTTTCACCGCTTCATCGTTTGAACGAATCTCAATACCCACTGCACCCTGGCCTGCCGCTGGCAGACTCAGTTCAGGGGGAAGCGCCGTTTTGATCCGGTCTTCCATTCCCAGTCTGATTAACCCCGCTGCCGCAAGAATAATGGCGTCATACTGACCATCGTCAAGCTTGTTCAGGCGTGTGTTGACGTTGCCTCGCAGGAATTCAATCTTCAGATCCGGTCTTTTTGCCAGAATCTGGCATTGGCGGCGCAGACTGGATGTGCCCACGATTGCGCCTTCAGGCAGCTCGTCCAGCTGGTTATAAGTGTTGGAAACAAACGCATCCAGTGGGTTTTCACGAGGACAGATAGCGGCCAGTCCAAGCCCCTCCGGAAGCTCCATAGGAACATCTTTCATGGAGTGCACGGCGATATCGGCCCTGTTCTCCAGCATAGCTGTTTCCAATTCTTTTACAAACAGGCCTTTGCCACCGACTTTGGCCAGAGGTGCATCCAGAATTCGATCACCCTTGCTGGTCATTTTGACCAACTCCACCCGGATACCCGGATGAAAGTGCTCCAGACGCTCTTTGACGTATTCAGCCTGCCAGAGGGCCAGGGCGCTTTTTCTTGTAGCGATGCGGATGGTTTTCATGAAGAGACTTTCAATCAATAAAAAGGACAACGATGGCTGAATGGCGCTTTAAAGCCTGCGGAATGGTCTACTCGGTAACGGGTTATGGCCAGTATACAGGTTCACTCATCATTGAAGAGATTCAGTGTTTGGGATAATACGATAGTCTTTAGTTGTGACCAACATTTACTTTCTTACCAAGCGGTTGATGGAAGAGAAAATAACCACTAGGTTGTTAATCCAGCGGAGGAGTTTATGACAGACCTTTATAGAACCGACTATATGCTCTGGGTGGAAGAGCAAAAAAAGCTGCTGGCTGCCAGACGTTTTGATGAACTTGACCTTGAAAATTTGCTGGAAGAATTAGCAGATATGGGAAAAAGTGAGCCAAGGGCTTTCAAGAGACATCTTATTCAGTTACTGAGCCACTTGTTAAAATGGGACTTTCAGCAGAATCAGGTCAATGACCTCAGGGGTATGGATCATTGGTTTCGCAGCTGGGTGGATACGATTCAAATTCAGAGGTATGCCGCAGCAGCAGTCCTGGCAGATAATCCCAGCCTGCAGTCAAAACAACAGGCTATTTACCTTGAAGCCTATCAACAGGCCCGAATACTGGCTGCCAAGGGCTTGAACAGTTATGTAGATTCAAGACATTTTGCATCGAAAGATTTCCCTGAAGATTGTCCGTGGAGCCTTGAGCAGGTTATGGGTGAAGACTTTTTGCCCGAAGCCAGACTCAGTTAAGCCTGGCACTCACGGGCTTCAAAGCGATTGCATGAACTTCTTCATCAGTGGCACATGTCTGCGGCTTACTGAAAGAGGCTTGTCGACGCCACTGAGCTGGATAAAGAAGTGGCCCTGCTCGTCACGAATCATCCTTTCTATGGCCTTTCTGGCCACCAGAGCATTCCTGTGGACTCTAACAAATCTGGAACTAAACTCGGACTCCAGATCTTTCAGTGGGTCATCAATGAGCACTTCCCCGTTCTTGTGATAAACCGTGATGTATTTGCTGTCTGCCATAAAATAGTAGATATCATCCAGAGGCACCAGTTCTATCCCTCTGAGCGTTTTGGCCGCGATGTGGCTGCGGGCATTATCATTCAGGTCTTCTTTAAGGCTCGCCAGCTGCAGTCGATTAACTTTAGCAGCGCCAATCAGCGCTTGTTGCAGATCTTCGATCTTTACTGGTTTCAACAGATAGCCAACCGCCTGAACCTGAAAAGCTTCAATGGCGTGAGTATCATAAGCGGTACAGAAAATGACAGCGGGCGGACGCTCCAGCTTGCTGATATGAGCGGCTGCTTCCAGACCTCCCATAACAGGCATACGAATATCCATTAAGACAATATCTGGCTGGTATTTACGACAAAGCTCCAGAGCTTCTATGCCATTACCTGCATCGTACTCCAGAGCCTGAAAGCCCTCTAAACGTCCTAACAGGTGTCGCAGGCGGTCTCTTGCCAGCGGTTCATCATCGGTGATCAGTATGTTCATGGTTATTGCCACCGTAAGGGTAAGTGATCAATGTTTCAAACTCCTGAGTATCTCCACTCTCACCCTCAAACAGCTGAGCTTTTACACTGGCTTTGTTACCAAAAAGCATATTCAGTCGGGAGCGGATATTGGCCAGAGCCAACTGATTTCCCTGAGCCCCTTTGGCAAAGCTGGAAGGGTTACTCTGAACCGGGTTTCTGACTCTGATAGTGATGTTATCGTTGCTCCTGCCAATATCTACACTCACAGTGCCACCTTTTTCCAGTGGCTGGATGCCGTGATAAACCGCATTTTCAACAATGGGCTGCAATGTGAGGGGGGGAATGAGAACGTCCTCAGGGATTAACTCAATATTCCACCGGGTTTGCAGACGGCGTCCCAGTCTGTGCTGTTCAATTCTCAAATAGCGCCGACAAAGCTCGATCTCTCGACTCAAGGCAATGCTCTTGCCATGCTCCTGAAGGCTGGAGCGAAAGAGATCCGACAAATCTTCAACGGCCTGCTCTGCCTTGTCCTGGTCAATATGAATCAGGCTGGCGATGATGTTCATCGAGTTAAAAAGAAAGTGAGGGCGAATCCGAGCCTGCAAAGCCTCAAAGCGAGCGGCATGGCTGGCTTTCTGCTCTTTCCTGGCTTCCTGTTGGACGTAGAAATAGCGCAGAAGCATGGCTGTAATGATCAGAGCGACGGTGACATGCCTGACCAGCTGGTTCCATTCCGGATAGATATCAATAAAAGCATCCCGCCATAGAAACCACTGCGCCGCGAGAGTGAATACCAGAGTGATGATGCCCACGACACCAAGGCAGCTGCTGATGATAACCGTCAGTTTCTGACGCTTCAGAACTGGCCTGAGCCGGCATAGAACAGCGCCTGATACCAGAGATATCCACTGGACAAATAGGGAAGTCATGGCCAGACGATTCCAGTCCAGGTCGTCCGGGGCGGGCAGAGTGAGTACCTGGATCAGGACAAAAAGCTCAGACACCAGAACCAGCATAAAGACGGCACCGGGGGAGCATAAATCCGGCAGGAAAAAGTCGTCATCGTCCTGAATTCTGTTGGCTTTAAATAGCAAGAGGGAGCATCCTGTCTCTGGTGTCTTTAGATTTATAATAATTCGTAAAAATAGAATAATTATTCTTTTTGGGTTGGGCGCGCTATCTAAAATCACCCAGTTACCTCTATAATGCCGGAGCCAGCTTCAGTCATCCACAGTCTGGCTATAAAAATCAGCAGATTGACGTTGCGGGCATCAGGAAGTTGGCCTGCAGAATGCGAAACAGCCATGAGCCGGAAACAGCCGTGAGCCGGAAACAGCCATGAGCTCATTAAAGAAAGAGGTAGAAAATGTCCGATAGCAGCAATCAGCAGTGGGGTGGAAGGTTCAGCGAAGGCGTGGATGCATTTGTTGCTCGATTCACTGCCTCTATTGATTTTGATCGTCGCCTTTATCGTCATGATATTGAAGGCTCGATGGCTCACGCTCGAATGCTGCAAAGAACAGGCATTCTGAGCCAGGAAGAGCTGTCTGTCATTCTGAGTGGGCTCGAAGGTATCCTGGAAGACATCGAAAACAACAACATCGACTGGTCTATCGAGCTGGAAGATATTCATATGAATATTGAAGCCAGACTGACAGACAGAATTGGTGATGCGGGTAAGAAACTGCACACCGGGCGCTCCAGAAACGATCAGGTGGCAACCGATATTCGTCTATGGCTCAGAGAAGAAATTGACCATATAAGTAATGAGCTGAAACGGTTGCAGACAGGTCTGGTCAATCTGGCAGAGCAGGAAGCTGACACTATTATGCCGGGCTTCACTCATCTGCAAACGGCACAACCGGTGACATTTGGACATCACCTGATGGCCTGGTATGAAATGCTGGTAAGAGACAGTGAACGTTTACAAGACTGCAGAAAACGCGTCAACGTGTCGCCCTTGGGAGCGGCTGCTCTGGCAGGTACAACTTATCCGATTGATCGTGAGTTTACTGCAAAGGTGTTAGGTTTTGATCGCCCATCCAGGAACTCATTGGATTCTGTCAGCGACAGGGACTTCGCCATAGAGTTTTGCTCAGTGGGCGCACTGCTGATGACGCACCTGTCGCGTATGTCGGAAGAACTGGTGTTTTGGACATCGGCCCAGTTTGATTTTATCGATTTACCTGATCGCTTCTGTACCGGTTCATCCATCATGCCCCAGAAGAAAAATCCGGATGTACCCGAACTGGTGAGAGGTAAGACAGGAAGGGTTAATGGTCACCTGATCAGCCTGCTGACATTGATGAAATCTCAACCATTGGCCTACAACAAGGACAATCAGGAAGATAAGGAACCCCTGTTTGATACAGTAGATACCCTCAAAGACTGCCTGCGAGCCTTTGCTGATATGGTTCCACATATTCAGTCAAAGAAAGCAAACATGTCAGAAGCCGCTCGCCGTGGATTCAGCACCGCAACCGATCTGGCAGACTACCTGGTCAGACAAGGCATGCCATTTCGCAATGCCCATGAAGTGGTTGGCAAAGCAGTGGCCTACGGCATTGAGCAGAACAAGGACTTGTCAGAGATGAGCCTGGAAGAACTGACCGTCTTCTCAGACACCATTAAGGAAGATGTGTTTGATGTGTTGACGCTGGAGGGATCTGTTGCTGCGAGGGATCATATTGGCGGCACTGCGCCGGGGCAGGTGAGGTTGGCTGTAAAACAGGCCCGAAAGCTCGCCAATGATAACGCTCCCTGATCCTTCCCGCCTTGAGCCTTGACGAGGCTATTGCAAACCAGCGTCCTTTGCGGGCGCGCACGCCAGTGTAGTGTGATGAGAGCTGGAGTAAGATCAGCTCTTGTCCGGTTTGTGTTGCTAATTCAACAGAAACGGTGATGGATTTGTCTGAAACGGAATAAACAAGTCTTAAACCAAGTTGCCTTAGTTTGATTTTATAAAGGTTTGGAGCACCAGGAACTTTTGCAGAAGGGACGTTTACGCCTGGAGTCGATCTCGGTACCGCGCCCCATAGTTCGGGCAATACGGGACAGGTTGACT
>NZ_JAHHPN010000555.1:0-1043 GCF_024606325.1 Endozoicomonas sp. ONNA1 | reverse complement strand
GGCATACGAGATGACGTCGAGTCTCGTGGGCTCGGAGATGTGTATAAGAGACAGTCATGAACCGCAACGGTATGCCTGATGTGTGGGAATACAGGGTTATAGAACATGTAAGGGCTCATAACGTGGAGCATGTGTATAAGGTGGCAAGGGTAAAGCTTGCAGACGGAACTTTTGTAAGCACAATGGAACATCCGCTGAAAAAACTTGGAGGTATTTTCTCCCCTGAACTGCTTGCCCGTCTGCTCTGTCTGAAATATGACTTCAGTATGCCTGAGAACAGACAGATAAGACTGCTTGCCAGAGAGGGCATCCACATAAGCAATACTACACTGAACAGCTATATCCATAACGGAATCGCCAAGCTAAAGGAGTTCATGGAAGATGTCTTCAAGGGGTTTGTACAGCAGGCTGAATATCTTATGGTTGATGAGCCGACCGAACTTGTAGGCATCGAAACAAAGGAAGGCAAGGCTTACAGGAGAAAGTACTTATGGGCATTCTTTGCAAAGCATATGAAAATGGTCTATTATCACTATAACAACGGCAGCAGGTCATCCGATGTGGCGAAGTCGTTCCTGGAACATTTTATGGGAACCCTTTCCACTGACGGATATACGGTTTACAGAATGTTTGATGGAGAAGACTCAAAGGTGCTTCATATAGGATGCTGGACGCACTGCAGAAGGTTGTGGGTTGACGCCTTGCCTTCGGACAGGACAGCGATGGAGATAATAGACTCCATCGGCGATATGTTCATGAATGAAGATCTGTTCCGCACCATGAAGCTCAGCGGTGAGCAGATAAAGGGGAAAAGACGGAAGCTTACAGGACCGATCCTTGAAAGTATCCATCATAAGGTGGTCATGATGATGCAGGATGCGAAGATTATGGCTAACGAACTGATGAGAAAGGCTGTCAATTATACGTTAAACCAGTGGAAGTCCCTGAGAAATATCCTCAAGGACGGTGCAGCGGAAATATCGAACAACCTCTGTGAACAAAGGATGAAACCGGTAAAGCTGTTGCTCAAGAACTGTATGAAC
>NZ_JAHHPN010000554.1:0-2066 GCF_024606325.1 Endozoicomonas sp. ONNA1 | reverse complement strand
CCCAGATTATTTTTAAATTAATGAAATAGGACACCCACAGAATGTATCAGATTTCATGGATGTCCCTTTTTTATTCAAAATGAATCAGATTTTATGGATGTCCCTTTTTTCTTTTTTGTGGGTGTCCCTTTTTTACGTGTTTTTTATTCTTTTAATTTTTATGAAATGCACCATTTCTCCAGAATCTTGGTGCATTTGATTGAAACTCAAGCGTTGTTGGGTAGTTTCCAGAAAAATATTCCCAATAAAAGATGGCAATATAGGCTAGGGAAAACAATAGTAAAAATATAATTACAAACCATTTAGAAACACTCACTCTAGACGTTAGATTTTTGGAGTGCACACCCATACAGAATCCCACTACTAGAATCATAAGCATCTGACTCATTGGTGAAATAAATACACCACTAACCTGAGAATGAATACTCGCACTCAACAGGGCAGTAAAGGCAGAGATCTGTACCAGCTGCTGATGACTGGTCAACAAACCTGAATGAACCCTATATATCAACCCTCGCAAGTAACTATTACCACCCCAAATAATGAGAATAATCAAACAAATAGCAGCAGGAATACCCAACTCAGTAGCCCACTGAAGAATAATATTATGTGGCGAACCAGGACTGCCTACCAAGGTGATAAAGTGTTGCGGACCTACGCCGAAAACTGGGTTATCTTGAATAGACTTAAGGGCTATCTTCCATAATTCGACTCGTCCTGAAGAAGTAGAGTTAGCCACAACAAATCGTTCAAAATCAAAATTTGAAGAACTTCCAAATAAAGATGGAACTATTTGGACAAGTAAAATATAAAGAAGCAAGCCGAAGCCAAAAGATTTAAGGTGAGTAGATGCTAAAACTTTTGAGAATGTAGGAAACAAATAACAAGTCAATGCAATCGAGAAGATGATTGCGACTGATACTCCACGACCTTCCGTAATTATTAAAAAGAAATACATAAGTATGATTGGCAACCAACTTAATCTGCTCAGAAGTTTATAATTCTCATTGGGAATAAGCGGTAGTAGAGCCAAAAAAGGAATCAACCAATTCTGGGCATGATTCAACTCCCTTGGATTAGAAAAGTTGTGAATAGTGTTTTGCCATGCTTCTGGTGGAAATCTGAGATAAATAACATAGTCAAAAAGATAGGTAAAAAAGTAAACGACTAAACTCGATCCAATTAAAGAAATCGCAAAAATCAACTCACTCTCTCCAATATTTTTATTTCTGAGATATAAGCAAGATATAAAAATCAAAGAATAAAGCCCAACCTCTTGAATACTTTTCAAAAAATACAAGGAATTAAATGAAGATATGGAGCAAAGTACAAGAAAAAATCCTACCAACCACAAATAAACGCTCGAGAACTGATCTAAAAAAAAATAAAACCCTTTCTCAAAAAATAAATTAAGCACAAAAAAAATTATAAAGAGAAAAAAAACAAACTGATACAAACGTTTTCTGTTGTAATCCGGCGAGACAAAATCAAAAAAAACAAAATCAAGAAAAGAAAAACAAACGATAGCGGTAGGCATTAAGAATGCAATTAAAACGCTTTTATCAGAAAGAAATTTAATCACAAAACACCTATAAAAAAGGAAGCCCCATAAACGGAGCTTCTTTTATAAATCACTCGAACTCAGATTGACGCGTTATACTTACACGAGTTAGGTGCATAATCTGCGGCAGCATTCGTTCCACATGACCAGCCACCAGAAGCATTGCGAGTCCAAACAATTTTCTTACCTGCAATCTGACCGTTCATTCCATTCGCAGACGTCTGAAGTGTGGCCTCAATCGCGCCTGCTGTGCTGTTCGGATTTACACCTGTAACGCCTACACTTGCAATCGATGCAGCATTATCAACACTAATGATATTACCAATAGCTGCTGCACTCTGAGGAAACTCACCGTTCTGAGCAATATAATCTTCTAAGGCAGTTTTATAACCACCTATGAAAGATATAGGTTCAGCAAGTTGAGCACGCGCAACATAATTCTGATACTGAGGAATAGCCACAGCCGCCAAAATCCCAATAATCGCCACAACGATCATCAATTCAA
>NZ_JAHHPN010000553.1:0-1400 GCF_024606325.1 Endozoicomonas sp. ONNA1 | reverse complement strand
TTGCCATTGCCAGCGTTTCATCAGGGTCTGTTCGCTGTCAGAAGGTCCAAGGGAAATGACGAAAGCCTGTCCTGAAGCCTTCGCCATTCTGGCGGAAAAATAACTTTTTCCGGTGCCCGTTTCCCCCTGCAGGAATATGACTGGTGAGTCTGCAAGCCGGTCATGGAGTCGGGATAAGCGACGGCTTTCGCGATCCTTCTGACTCATCTCGCCATGATAAAGGTCGTGAGCCAGTGCTGACAGTGGCTGATCAGCGGAACCCTGCCATGTCAGTGATAGGGACAGCCGACTTTCTATGCGTTCAATGCCTGCTGCTTCAGAATGTGCTGTTCTGGCAATATGAAAACAATCGGTGGCCAGAGCATGAATGGCATCGGACCGGGTCTGCCCTGATGGCAAAGGGAGTTGCCAGCCAGAAGCCAGCGCATCTTGCAACCGTTTAATCTGTCTTGATGGTCTGATAGCTAACCGTTGATATTGCTCTGCTGCTGCCGGATCAACTGCCAACTGATACGCCATTGCCTGTCGTTGCTGTTCAGGCGCATGGGCCACGATCATGGCACAGAGCCTGTCCAGAGATTCTTTTTCAGTTTCCTGTGAAAATGGACTTTCATGGGACAGTTTTAACGCTTCAAATCCAGTGTCCTTAAAGACTGCCGGGTCAAAGGTTCTGGCCAGTAGCCACAGGTTCTGCTTCACAAACTCTCTATCCAACCTCGAGGCACTAATGATGATGTCATTTAATTGATCCGGGTCAACCGAGGCAGTTTGATCCTCATCGGGAAGTAATTGCCAACAAGCCACTTTCATAAAGTCACGCACCGTCGGATTCTGTCGGGTGCCATGGGTGATGAGGCTGTTAATGGCCTTGCGCCAGTGGCGAGGCAGGAGTTGTGGTGACTGGTCAGCCTGCTGTGCCCGCCGGGCAGCCAGTATCAGGTTATTCAACAGCCCCTCGGTCAGTTCAGGCAGAGGCTTGCAAAGGTTGCCAGGTACGGTTTTAAACGCTTCGTAAAGTTGCCGAAGTGCTTGTTCGGGCAGCTCAGTCCGGGGGATATCATACCTGGCTCCATTGATATCCCAGATATCCACCTCAGGACAGGGTTTACCCGAGGCAACCATCAAACGGAATAGTGAAGATGGGCTTTTCACGGACTCAGGCCAGAGTACGGTGACATGAGCTTTTGGGTAGACGTGTAACTGGCCATTAATCAACAGAGGTTGGCCAATAACCAGGGGTTCCAGAAGCTGCTGAAGCGTTGAATTACTTTCCAGTCCCCTTAATACAACCGGAGTGCCAGAGCTTAATGCCTCCTGCAACTGAGTTTGACGTCGTCCAAAATGTGCCTTTTGTTCCGAGGTGATATGGATATTATCAAACAGCTGACTGAGGCTGGTCT
>NZ_JAHHPN010000552.1:0-3239 GCF_024606325.1 Endozoicomonas sp. ONNA1 | reverse complement strand
ATCAGAGATGACCGTCATTAAAAAATCAGCGGTACCCAGTCTCAGTAATCCTTCAAGTTGAGTGATGGGTGTGTTTTCGGTTCCCAGTTTATCCCTGAAAAAAACGTCGGTTGAACTGTCTAATACCTGCTTGTACAAATGAATGGTCAACATGGACTTCAGTAAATCAGAATTCAGATTCAGTTTTTTTGTAATGACATAGGCCTTGTACTGGCTCCACTGAAAAACGTCTCTTAATGGGTCACTTTTCCTCGGAGCCATAAGACAGGGAATATAGGATGTTATAGCCCCAATCTCGCCAAGATCGACCCCGATATTGACCTGAACATGGTGAGATAACGGTGATGTCCTTTTTACCCCGGGCAGCAATGAGACTTTACTGTTTTCAAATCTATGGTCGCTGGATAACTTGAATTTTTTTAAATTACCTTTGGGATTATTTCCAATTAGCTCGTCATTATAAGCCTTAACTAAATCGCCTACGGTATAGCCACTCTCAGGTATGTTTGCCAATACAGAGGCCATCGTATTGGTAGCACGAAATAAAGCTGAGGACTCACTTAGATAATCCCGGAGAGGTTCTGGTCCGGTAATGATTTCAACGATTGAGTCACCGCGGCGTTTATCGTTGGTTGTAGTCGGATCAGGAGGATCTTCGCTAGATAGAGTCAGATCAGCATAATCAGTGAGAGAAAGCGTGTTAGGTGAAGATTTACTGGACGCAAGCATATTTCTCGATTCAGCATCCACACTTGTGTCAGCATACTCTATTTCAAGACCGATCCGTCCTTTATAAATGTCTAAGGGGATATCCGGAACTTTGATACCCTCTTGTAATCGCTTAACATCGTCAACGTCAAGATCACGCAGAATTCTTTTCCGAATGCTTTCAGAATCGCTGTTGATTCCTGCCAACAGATTGGTTGAAACAATATAACGAGCGATCAGGCCTGATAAAGTGCGATATTGTTCAACGGGCATTTTGCCTTCGGTGACATACTGGCCCGGATCAATTTTCAGGACACAACCGGCATTGTTAATCAGAACCGGTTCTGCCGGAGTAGTTCCGGATGAACCGGGAGGAGTGATGACCAGTAATAGCCGGACAGAGCCAGGTATTTTGACCTGGTCGAAGCCGCTGCCGACAGAACCATCAATAACACCCTGATTCACCAGAGTCTGGAGGTCTCCAAAGATTTGGCTCTGTCCTGCCATCAACGCATCGGAAAAAGCCTTGAATTTAGAGGTGGTTCTGAGCCATCGAAGCGTTTTGATAATAGTCTCATGCAATGACTTCATATCATTTGCAGTGACATCGTTTTCCAGAACCTGTTTGATAAACCGGGCAGAGAACAAGATCGCGACTTTTGACTCCGAACCTTTATCGCCATAGGTGCCCGGTGTCACTTCGCTAATAATTCCGGGACTGTTCTCTTTTATCTCTTTGCCATAGACGTCTATGTAACGGGAAGACGTTCTGCCAGTGTAGTGAGTTTTGTCTGGCGGGGTTTGCATATCACCAAAATCTGACAATAACCTGCTCCTGACTTTGGCGAGTAAACCAGAGCTGGCTATTCGTTTTTTCAACATCCGGTAATCCGCTTCCTGCAACTGCAGCGCAGAACGCAGTTCCGAATCCAGCATCTGTTTCCAGAAATCTGTGTGTACCTTAACCAGGCCCTGTGCAAAAGTACCAACAGCGATCTCCGGCTTCGCTTCAAGGGAACGAATAACGTTTCTGACCGAAACGGCCAGACGCTTTTCCTGAAACAGTACGTCCAGTGCCCGCTGGAAATCATCCACCGTTCCTTGGGCAAACCTGAACTCACGGTCATCAATATTAAGGATCAGTATCCGGTAAAGCGGATCGCTGTCGTTCGGTATCCGGCGTAGTTTCAGACCGTTGTCAAAAGCGTAATGACCATCAGGATCATTACGGTATTCCGTCTTCCATATCTCCATGGCCCTGACGATAACGGGTGGGGTTGCTACCGATGCTCTCAGTTGCAGGAACAGAGCCAGCCCGTAGGATTGGGTCATCACCCGGGCCAGACGGGTATCTGACGAGGCTGGTCGTACATCCGACAGTCCGACCAGAATGTTGACAGGCTCACTTTCTTGCCATTGATCGACCATCACCCAACTGTCTGCGATCAACCGGTCGGAATCCAGCCGAATATTAACGACCGCCTTTGTTGCCCCGAAACCACTCTCTTTCTCCCATTTGCGCCAGGCCAGGAGGCTATCGATGAATTCATTAGGTCCGTTGAAATAACGAAGCACATCATGTAGCGCTTGTGGCACTGCTTCCAGTAGCGTCAGTTCACGCATCTGGGAGCGATAGGCACTGTGATTAATGGGCGTGATAAGAAAGGGTGAATCAACCCCCAGAACGGTCTGCGAGGGAAACCGGTAATCCTGGAAGAAGGGCGTGAAAGGGTCCAGGTAAATCAGGTACTCGCGGTTTTCCGTGGTTGGGAGCCTGATGGGGTTGATGTCTTCGGAGAGCCGGCTGAACAATTCCGCGATCAGCAGCCTCTGCCGGAGATCCGGTCTGCGACCGCTGGCCAGAACGGTTACTGTGTTGATGGCCAGACTCATCAACAATCTTCGTATCAGGCTTCGGGCAACCTTATAGTCCCCGTAGTCCCCGTAGTCCCCGTCGATGTTATTCATTTCGGTGGCCAGTGTGACCACATCAGTCGGCGCAAACAGGGCAATTTTTTCGCTGAGCTGCTGTTTAACCAACGAGGGGTTGTGATGGGTATAGGCTGACTCAATCGTATTGATCAGTGTCCGGGCAGTACGCTGCGTCAGCGGACCTGAGGACTGAAGCATAAACAGGATATTGCGCAGATTATCCGAAAAAGCGGCGCTGTTACTCTCTGGCACGTCCAGCAGAACATAAGTTGCGCCTGAAGGATCGCTGACAACAGGTAGGTATCGGTTGCGCTTGTCTTCATTAAAAGTCTCTCCATTAAAAGACGGGGACAGTGGATCCGTAAAACTGACAGTGCCATCCGTTTGGCGCTTCAGCCTTCTGTTAATCCCAAGCGAAAGTGTGTTTTGAAACCACTTTCTCTGCTCACTCCTCATTCTGGCGTTCAGTCTCGGTACTTTTTTTTCTGCCAGTTTGTCCGCCAGCCATTGACCTGATAACTCTCTCAGAGTCCTGACATATCGTTGGCCCAATTCGGAAAAGTCATTTTTTAACTGTTGGGCATGGAGGGCAAACAGGT
>NZ_JAHHPN010000551.1:0-3798 GCF_024606325.1 Endozoicomonas sp. ONNA1 | reverse complement strand
CATGCTCCAGCTTTGCCGGGTCCAGTTGACCCAGCCGACTGAGGATGGACTGCTTCACCCAGTCCTTGTAATGGGCAGTTCCGGTGTCAAGGGTGATCAGGTGTTGGTTTCTTTTAAAAAAGATTAAGTTGACGTCCGGATCTGCACCGAGTAAACCCGGATTCTGAGCGGACTTTATTATTGCAGTTGTTAAAACGTCGGGAGGGGCAAAACCCATCCTTTTGATATTAGACAAGGGCTCCCGAACCTCGACGATGCCGAGGTAACGGACTTGATTCTCTTCATTGAAATAAAGAGAGACACGTTGTCTTGACCCTGGGTTTATGATATCGCTGTAACCCAGCCTTGATACTTTGTTTTTGACTTGTGGTAATTCGAAAAAATCTGAGTCAGCAATAGCGGGGAGAGGCTTCCTTCCTTGTTCGATCCGGTAATCCAACAGGTCGATAAACAGCAATTTTAACCTGGCTTCCAGCTGCTGTTTGGGCGCCTTCCATTCTCTGCCCAACCCTTCAGCCTCAGATCCTATTTTGGACAGCTCATCGACCGTTTCCTGCATCAACGAAGTAAAAGCTTGCCAACCGGAATCCCGGATAGCTGACTTGAGTTGGGTGGCATCCAAATCAGAGATGACCGTCATTAAAAAATCAGCGGTACCCAGCCTCAATAATCCTTCAAGATTAGTGATCGGTGAGTTTTTAACACCCAGTTTCCCTCTTAAAAAGTCTTCGGTTGAACTGTCTAATGCCTGCTTGAACAAATGAATGGTAAACATGGACTTCAGTAAATCAGAATTCAGATTCAGTCTTTCTGAAATGACAAAGGCCTTATACTGGCACCACTGAAAAAATTGCCTTAAGAAACTTCTTTTGCTTGGGGCAATAAGAGAACCAATCCAGGATGTTATATCCCCAATCCCACTGAGATCGACCCCAATGTTGACCTGAACATGATAGCGTAGTGGCTTCTTCCCTCTTGCCTTGGGCAATAATGAGATTTTATTATTTTCATATTGAGGATTGTTGATTAGCCTGAACTTTTTTAAATCATCTTTTGGATCATTTTCAAGTAGCTCGTTATTATAAGCTTGAACGAAATCGCTTACGGTAATACCACTCTCAGGTATTTTTGCTAAACCAGAGTGCAATATATTGGTAGCACGAAATAAAGCTGAGGATTCACTTAGATAATCCCGGAGAGGTTTTGGTCCGGTAACGATTTCAATGACAGAGCCATGCCTGGCTGAATCAGTAGTCAGGGCCAAATCATGATAATCAGGGCTAACACGTTCATCAGAAGTGAATTTAGTGTACGCCAGGTCTACTCTCGATTCAGTATCCACACTTGTGAGAGAGTACTCTATTTCAAGACCGATCTGTCCTTTATAAGTGTCTACAGGGATAGCTGGAGCTTTTATGTTTTCTGGTAATTTTTTAATGTCAAGTTCATCCAGAATGCTTTTCCGAATGGTTTCAGAATCCCTGCTGACGCCTTTCAACAGATTTGCTGCAACAATATACCGAGCCATCAGGCTTGATAAAGTGTGATATTGTTGAGCCAGAATTTTGCCTTCGGTGAAATACTGGCTTGGGTCAATTTTCAGGACACAACCGGTATTTTTGACCAGAACCGGCTCCGGCGCAGTTATGCTGGATGAACCGGGAGGAGTGATGACCAGTAGTAGCCGGACAGAGTTAGGTATTTTGACCTGGTCGAAGCCTGTGCCGACGGAGCTATCAATAACGCCCCGGTTCACCAGAGTCTGGAGATCGCCAAAGGTCTGGTTTTGCCCTTCCTTCAACGCCTCGGAAAAAGCCTTGAACTCAGGGGTGGTTCTGAGCCATCGAAGTGTTCTGATAATATCACTGTGCAACAAAAACAGGTCTTTTGAAGGAACATTGTTTTCCATAACATATTTGATAAACCGGCCAGAAAACAGGATCGCGATCTTTGACGCCGAGCCTTTATCGCCATAGGAACCCGGTGCCACTTCGCTAATAATTCCGGGACTGTTCTTCTTTATTCCTTTGTTATAGACGTCCAGGTAATGAGAAGAAATTGTGCCAGTGTACGGAGTTTTGTCTGGCGGGTTTTCCATATCACCCAGATCTGACAATAAACTGTCCTTGACTTCGGCGGGTAAACCAGTGCTGGTTATTCGATTTTTCAACAACTGGTAATCCGATTGCTGCAGCTGCAGCGCAGACCGCAGTTCTGAATCCAGCATCTGTTTCCAGAAATCTGTGTGTAGCTCAACCAGGCCCTGTGCAAAATTACCAACAGCGGTCCCCGGCTCCGCTTCGAGAGAACGAAAAACGTTTCTGACCGGAACGGCCAGACGCTTTTCCTGAAACAATACGCCCAGTGCCTGCCGGAAATCATCCACAGAACCCTGGGCAAACTTAAGCTCACGGTTATCACTATAAACAACGATCGTCTTATAAAGTGGATCGCTGTCTTCGGGCACCTGCCGTAGTTTCAGAACGTTATCAAAACCGTAATCACCATCAGGATCATTATGGAAATCCGTTTGCCATATCTCCATAGCCCTGACGATTTCAGCTGCGGTTGCTACCGATGCTCGCAGTTTCAGGAGCAGAGCCAGCCCGTAAGATTGGGCCATTACCCGGCCCAGACGGGAGGCAGACGAATTTTGTCGTACATCCGATAGTCCAAGCTCGATGATGACAGGCTTCTTTCCCCACAATTGCCCAACAGTCAGCCAGCTGTCTGCGATCAGCCGATCGCGTTCCGGGCGAATATGAATGCCCGGAATTTCTGATTCAAAATCATTCTCTATCTGCCATTTGTGCCAAGCTATGAGGCTATCGATGAATTCATTAGGTCCGTCGAGATAATCAAGCACAACTTCAATTTTTTCAGGCAGTCCATCGAGTTGCACCAGCTCGCGCAGCTGAGAGCGATAGGCACTGTCCTTGATGGTCGAGAAAAGAAATGGCGAACGAGCCCCAAGAATGGTTTGCCGGGAATTATGGCGATCTTCGTCGAAGGACAGGGAAGGGTCCAGGCTAACCCGGCGTTCAAAGCTTTCCGGAGGCGGAAACCTGACGACAATGGTGTTGTCGTCGTCGGGGAACCGGACAGATAATTCTGCAATCAGGAGCCTCTGCTGGAGATCTGGTTCACCCAGCTTTTCCAGGGTGATCGCTTCGCTGCGCATCAGACGGAACAACAGTTTTTGCATCAGGCTTCGGGCAGACTTAGACTCCGTGTCGATGTCATTTATTTCAGTGGCCAGTGTGACCACATCAGCCAGCGCCAGTCGGGCTATTTTTTCTTCGAGGCGCGGCTCTATCAGTGAAGGTACGTGATGAGAATAGGCCAGCTCAATCGTACTGATCAGCGTCAGGGCATTACGCTGATCCAGCGGAGCTGAGGACTGAAGCATAAACAGGATGTTGCGCAGATTATCCGAAAAAGCCGCGCTGTTACTCTCTGGCACGTCCAGCAAAACATAAGTTCCACCCGAAGGATCAGCGACAACAGGCAGGTATTTGTTGTGTTTGTCACCATCAAAAGCTTTTCCGCTAAAAGCCAGAGACGCAGGATCAGTAAAACTGACAGTGCCATCCGGTTGGCGTTTCAGCCTTATGTTAACCCCAAGCGAAAGTGTGTATTGAAGCAAACTTCTCTGTTCACTCCTTTTTATGGCGTTCAGTCTCGTTACTTTTTTTTCTGCCAGAGAGTGACCCAATAAGTCTCTCAGATTCCTGACATACTGCTGGCCCAATTCGGAAAAGTCATTTTTTAACTGTTGGGCATGGAGGGCAAACAGGT
>NZ_JAHHPN010000550.1:0-1042 GCF_024606325.1 Endozoicomonas sp. ONNA1 | reverse complement strand
GAGTCGCAAGCACCCTGATGCCAGTGCCGAAATGCTGTGCAAGCCTTTTGGGCATTACGTTATTGATCTGACTTTGGCGCGGCATTGGGCGATCATGGGCAAGCATCAGCTGGCTGAAGGATTGCTACTGAACATGAGTGGCAAACACCTCGGTGACCGTGTTGAAAGGCTTTGCAGGGTCAGTGGAAACCGTGAGATTGACCTGAGCCTGGCCCTGGTCTGGCAAGTTACGGAAAAGCTGGAACTTTCTGGAAAGATGCTGCTGAACCTGAGCGGCAAGCACCCTGGTAACAGTGAAGAAATCCTGTGTCAGCCCTGTGGAAATTATGAAATTGATTTGGCCCTGGTTCGATACTGGGGGCGAGTAGGCCAATATAACAGGGCTGAAAATCTACTGCTGAACATGATGGGCAAAAAACCCAATCAAAATAAAGAAATCCTGTGTCAACCCTGTGGAGATCATGTCCTGGATCTGGCTCTGGCCCGACTCTGGGAGACGATGGGCAACTATGAATGGGCTGAAAGACTGCTGCTGAACATGAGTCACAAGCACCCCAATGACAATGAAGAACGCCTGTGCAAGCCTTGTGGAAAGCAAGAGATTGATCTGGCACTGGCAAGAAATTGGGAGATGCAGCACAAATATACACTGACTGAAAGGTTGCTGTTGAACATGGCCGGCAAGTCTCTCTTCGCCGGAGAGGAAGCGCTGTGCAAACCCACCGGAAATCTCAACATTGATCTGACTCTGGTGAAATTTTGGGAGCTAACGGGCGACCATAAACGGACTGAAAAACTACTGCTGAACATGAGTGGCAAGCATCCCAAAGCCACTGAAGAATTACTGTGCAAACCCTGTGGGCGTCCTCTGATTGACCTGGCCCTGGCACGAATCTGGGAGGTAATAGGCAAACATACACGGTCTGAAAAACTGTTGCTGAACATGAGTGACAAGCACCCCGATGACACTGAGGAAGACCTGTACAGACCCAGCGGAAATCACGATCTTGATCTGGCCCTGGTCCGCCTCTGGCAGGTGATG
>NZ_JAHHPN010000048.1:0-13710 GCF_024606325.1 Endozoicomonas sp. ONNA1 | reverse complement strand
CTTCCGGAACCACTTTCTTGATCGCCTTTCAGAGCATAACTTAATGCCTGCTGATAGGTCAGGGATTGACCATGTTGCTCATCAGACGGATTCCGGCCTATCAACAGCCCCTTCACAAGATTAAAAGTGCCTCTGTACTTCAGCCCCAACAACGCCCTGATCAGAGCAGTAGGCGAGAACTCTGCATTCTCCAGAAACAGTATGATGCCATCCTGAGAGTACCTTTTCTGGAAACACTTTAAATCCAGATAGTCTGACCCCAACAAATGACACAGGGTATCCAGACAACCTCCCAGCAAACGGCCGGAAAAGGCTACACCCTGCTGGCTTCCACCCAGAACTTTCCAGCGTGTGGACTCAGTCAGGTTGAATACCGCATCAGGGTTTTCATCATAAGATTCTCCGTTGATTTGATATTTCTCTGAGGGATACTGACTGAATGCTTCAGAGCTTCCAAGATAAGCCAGAGTATTTGCCGTTAAAGGCTCCTGCTGCAAACGATGGAGTTGCATTAGATTGGTACAATGTGCCGTTGCCCAGTCGCACTGACTGGTTATTACAGACGTCAACGTACTGATATCAGAGAAGCCCGCTAACCATTTGGGCTTTGCTTTTGCTATCGAGTCAAAGTCCAGCACTGAAAGCAGATCCATAGCAATCTCTCCACCCCAGGGTGGCATAATCGCATCAATAGAGTCGTCTAGCAGAAAAGCCGTTAGCTCTCTCGCTCTGCTCTCCAGTGACGCACTGACATAACACTGATTCGACCTGAGGCACTCTCCTTCAACCACAACAAAACCCTGACGGCGCAAATCATCGAGGCATCGATCAAGACGTGGGTGGCAGGATTTCGGGACACCCGAAGAAAATGCTGTGATTGCAATTCGACTGTCGGGTCTCAAAGGAGCAGGATACTTCATTAACTGATTTTATCCATTGGTTAGTTCTTTACGACTGAGCCACGGGAGCTTAGGCTATTTTCTCAATTTTACTTTTCGGTTACCCACTGCCGCAACAAGGCAAAATATGATCTCACCGCAGGACCCTTTTCTTCAGCAACAAGGCCTGCTGATGGCCAACAGTTACCACACACTGACGGGGCAGCTGCTTTGCGGACTGCCCCTGAATGACTCCGAACTGGGTAAAAAACTTTACGAACACCCGTCAGTGATTTTGTCGCATGGAACAGAAAGTGATCCGGTCTTCTGTTACGGCAACCTGAGTGCTCAGTCTCTCTTTGAAATGGACTGGAACACTCTGACTCAAATGCCCTCCAGACATTCTGCAGAACAGCTCAATAGGGAAGAACGGGACCGATTGCTCAAAATAGTCAGTGAAAGCGGCTACATCAAAAACTATTCAGGCATCCGGGTTTCCAGCACCGGAAGACGATTCCTCATTGAACAGGCAGTGGTCTGGAACCTCTACGATGAGGAAGACAAATACCGGGGTCAGGCTGCTAAATTCAATGACTGGACTTTTCTATGAGAGCGCCCTATAGAGGAACAACTGTTAAAAAGTCTGGGTTACTAGATTGCGCTGGAGCCTATAAAATACCGGCCTTCAGCAAACAGAGGTTTTGTTATGGCAATTAACTGGTTTCCCGGGCATATGCACAAGGCTCGAAAGGAGATCAAGAAAGTGGTTCCGGAAGTTGATCTGATCATCGAAGTTCTGGACGCTCGTCTTCCTTTCAGTAGCGGAAACCCTCTGGTGCCTTCCCTGCGAGGTAAAACGCCTTACATAAAGGTGTTGAATAAGAGTGATCTGGCTGATCCTGCTGTCACAGAACGGTGGACCAGGGAGATGGAAAAGGAAGAAGGGGTGAAGGCCATTGCCCTGACCCAGAGTCAGCCGGAAAAAGTACGTGGTGTTCTGAAGCTGGCCGAGAGCATGGTAGAGCGTAAGCTCGATATCAAAGGCATGAGAGCCATGATCCTGGGGATTCCCAATGTCGGCAAGTCCACCATGATCAACACGCTTGCCAATCGTATTATTGCCAAAACCGGAAATGTCCCCGCAGTCACGAAACAGCAGCAGCGAATAAAATTGCCCAATGGCATGATTCTTTTGGATACGCCCGGATTCCTCTGGCCCAAGCTGGAGCCGGAAGCCTGTGGTTATCGACTGGCCATTTCCGGAGCCATTAAAGATGCGGTTCTGGAATACGAAGATATTGCCCTGTTCGCCGCTGAATATTTTCTAAAAGCTTATCCAGAAGCACTCAGACAGCGTTTCCAGATCAATGAGCTGCCTTCGACCGATATCGAACTGATGGATGTCATTGCTGCCCGCAGAAATTGTATGCGAAGAGGTGGCATAGCTGATCTACACAAGGTCTCTGAGATTCTTCTGAATGAATTTCGCAGTGGTGGTCTGGGTCGGATCAGTCTGGAAACCCCGGAGATGATCGAACAGGAAAGGCCTGAGCCCAAAGAAGCAGAATAAATAATCGCTGACCGGACGAAATAAAAAAGCCCGTCGAACGGGCTTCTATTGAACTTGATTGATCTATTATTCGCTGGCGATCAGCGATTCTCTTGGTGAGTATGTTTTGTGGACATACTCCTCAATCATTCCCTTGTACTCTTCGGTAATATTGTCACCTTTGAGCGTAGTCACTTTTTGACCGTCGACAAATACAGGTGCCGAAGGCGCTTCACCGGTTCCGGGCAGACTGATACCGATGTTGGCGTGTTTACTCTCACCGGGGCCGTTAACAACACAGCCCATAACCGCTACTTTCATTTCTTCCACACCCACAAACTTGTGGCGCCAGGTCACCATTTTGGCACGCAGAAAGGCGTCAACTTCATCTGTCAGAACCCTGAAGAAAGTACTGGTAGTTCGACCGCAACCCGGGCAGGCGGTCACTTCAGGAGAAAAGCTGCGGACATCCAGCGCCTGCAGGATCTGTTGGGAAACAATCACCTCCCGATCACGGCTGCCATTGGGCTCTGGAGTCAGGGAGGTGCGAATGGTGTTGCCAATGCCCTGCTGAAGTAATACGCCCATGGCGATACTGGATGAAACAATTCCTTTGCTGCCCATTCCCGCTTCGGTCAGGCCCAGATGGAGCGCATATTCACAACGCTCTGAGAGCATCTCATAGACGCTGATCAGATCCTGTACCCTGGAGACTTTGCAGGAAATAACAATTTTGTTGGCACCCAGTCCTCTCGCCACGGCTGCATCGGCACTGGTCAGCGCCGACAGTACCAGAGCCTCGTGCAGAACTTCCTGAGAGGATTTGGGGTTTTCAGAACGAGCGTTTTCATCCATCAGTCGGGTGGAGAGTTCTTTATCCAGTCTCCCCCAGTTCACCCCGATACGAATCGGCTTGTCATATTTGATGGCCACATCAATCATGGTATTGAAGCGATCATCCTTCTTGTCGCCAAAGCCAACATTGCCGGGGTTAATACGGTACTTGTGCAGCAGGCGGGCTGTTTCGTCATACTTGGTCAGTAAGGTGTGACCGTTATAGTGAAAGTCACCGACAATCGGAACGTTATAGCCCTGCTGTGCCAGCTTCTCATAGATGGCCGGTATTGCTGCAGCCGCTTCTTCGGTGTTCACCGTCACCCGGACAATTTCAGAGCCAGCGTTTGCCAGAAGCTTGATCTGCTCAACCGTACGCTCTACATCAGCAGTATCCGTATCCGTCATAGACTGTACGACCACAGGGGCATCGCCACCGATGGTAATATGCCCCACCTGGACAGCGTGGGTTGTATGGCGTCGGCCCATTAACTTGATTCCTCCGAAATAGGTTATCGGGTTGCTTCGACAAAAAAACTGGCAAGTGCGCGCAGCGAAGCAAGAGTGTCCGCAGTGAATGTGTGTGCAGCTATAGAATCTAGACAGTTTAACACTTATCAGGAAAAACGTACTGAGAAGAACGCATTCATGGGTCACGGGTTTCATGTACCATGGACGATCTGATTGCTTCCAATCAGAAATATGTCATGGGAGAGATTGCATTATGGCTAAAGAAACCACCGTCAGAGCGCGTATCGACGAACGGTTAAAGGAAGAAGCAGAAGAAGTGCTCCGCAAACTAGGGCTGACGACCTCGCAGGCCATTAATATCTATTTCAGCCAGATTGCCCTGAGAAAGGGACTGCCCTTTGATGTGGTGATACCTGACGAGAAGAAGTTATAGGCTACACTTTCCAGGCTTGAGCTGGATAGGAGGCAATTCATGAAAGATCTCTACGAGAAAGATTATTATCGCTGGGTTGAGAAGCAAAAGGAGTATCTGACCAATCGTCAATTTGACCAACTTGATGTAGATAACCTGATTGGGGAAATCGATGATATGGGCAGTGAACTGGATACTCTGGAATCTCGTCTGACGACACTTCTGCTCCACTTGCTGAAATATGACTATCAGGTTCGAGTTTTGAATCCTATACTGCCCGAGCCTTATAACTGCAGAGATTGGAAAGGAACGATTAATAGAACAAGGCTTGCGATTGATAAGCTCATAAAGAGGCGCCCCCATCTAAATAGTGAGGTGAAAAGCCTTTTCGACGAAGCTTATGTTGATGGCAAGGTGTTGGCGATTAAAGCAATGAATGACTACGTACAGCCTCATCAGCAACTTGATGAACACAGCTTTCCTGGGATTTGCCCATGGACATTTGATCAGATCATGGAAGAAGACTGGTTGCCTTAAGCCGTTGATTCATTCGAGTCTACCAGAAAACTGAGTCAGCAGCAGGGATGACTTTGGTCGGGGCCGATGCACAATCCGTTATAAATTTTTTAAGCAAGAAGCGGAAGAAGAAGTGCTCCGCAAACTGGGACTGACGACCTTGCAGGCCATTAATATCTATTTCAGCCAAATTACCCTGAGAAAGGGGCTGCTCTTTGATGTAGTGATACCTGGCGAGAAGAAGTCATAGGCTACACTGTCCAAGCTTGAGCAGCGTAGGAGGCAATTCGTGAAAGATCTATACGAGAAAGATTATTATCGCTGGGTTGAGCAGCAAAAAGAGTATCTGACCAATCGCCAATTTGACCAACTTGACGTAGATAATTTGATTGGGGAAATCGACGATATGGGCAGTGAACTGGATACTCTCGAATCTCGTCTGACGACACTCCTGATCCACTTGTTGAAATATGATTATCAGAATCGAGTTTTGAATCCTCTACTGCCCGAGCCCTATAACTGCAGAGACTGGATGGCAACTATAGACCGGACAAGGATTGCCATTAGAAAGCTCTTGAAGAAACGACCTCATCTCAAGGGTATGTTGAACATAAGTATGGATGAAGCTTATCCAGACGGAAAACTGCTTGCGATCAAAGAATTGAATCGGTATGTGATGAAGCATCAGCAACTTGATGAGGATAGTTTTCCTGAGATTTGCCCATGGACATTCGATCAGGTCATGGAAGAAGACTGGCTGCCTTCAAGTAGCTAATTCATTGAATGCTGCCAGAAAACTATGTCAGCAACAGATTTGCCTGTCGACAGTGGTTTTTGGGTCGGCAAGAGGGCTTGATGTCAAAGAGGATCACTTGAGGATTTCCCAGACACCCACCTTAAGGGTCGTGGTCAGGCCATTTCTGTTTTCACCTTTTGGGGCAATATGCCAATCCCATTCATGCTCAGGATTACAAGGCCAGAGGGGCGGCGCAACAGTAGTGATAACCTCAGTGTCACCGTCTTTGCCCACATGGCGTTCATGATCAGAAATCAGGAGAGTGTTACAGTCCATCGCCTTTAAGGTCATGATGTGGGCTTGCTGAATAGCCGCCATCAGGCAAATTTCCGTGTCATCCTCTGGTGGGCTTTTGGCGAATGATAACGGAATCTGCGAAAGCATATTCACGCTGATTGCCAGGCTAAAACCCGTGAGCGGCAGCGGTGCAAAACCGGGTGGGGTTATCTTCCTGTCGCCGTAGTTGTTATAGAATTCTTCGAGAAGGCCAGTTACATCCCGCAGTTCAAATTTAATATTTGGATACTGTTTTAGTTTGGCTGCAAGCTGTGGTGGCTTCACAGCATCGAACAAGAGGGCGCCCGCCGGATGACTGTTGAGTGCTTGCAACGGAAGATCAAGACCCAGTCCCGAGCCCAGTATCAGAATGGGTTCAGCAGGATCTGCTTTCTTTATGGCGACAGTAATGGTCGCACGGGTTTGCTCCAAATGTGGTTGCCAGGCTTTTGTGTTACGTTGGTACTTCCCTGCAATCGCAGCAACTTCCTGCACAAGCCCTGCTCGTCTCGCGCCTTTTACTGCTTTTGAGAAGGCCCATGTGAACGCCTCGATAATCATTTGAATATTTTTCCTGATCTTCTGGTTTCAAGAATGCAGTCAGTGAATGTGTTGTTGGGTACGCAGTTACAGCAATGAATGACTGTTTAGCCCTCATCATCAACTGGATGTGCATGGCCCTCCCGAGATTCTCCCATCGACAGTTGATCAGATCACAGAAAAAGACTGGCTGCCATCAAGCAGTTCATTCATGGTGCGTTGTCATAAGCCCGATTCAGTAACAGAAATAACATGGGTCGTGACCGGTGGGCAATTCTTTATACACTTTTTATACACAGGCTTTTACTCAGAAGTTTTAAGAAAGTCATAATAAGTACTCCCTGCACGTAAAGGCTTTCAGCCGATTATTGACTTTGTATATAAAGGTTCCCGGTTACCATATTTATACTTATCCACAGTTGTTTTAGAAAGTTTTCCACAGATTGCCGATGAGCATCTCTCTTCAGGTTATCTTTACCTGTCAGGCACCTGGTCGCAAGAGCGATTGAGCCGCTTATCGTGCAGATAGGTAGGGTGTCTTTGGTTTGGACAGAGCAAGCCAGCAAGGAAAGCAGGACGAGTGCATGAGTTTTCATGATGGGTGATAAACCGCTTGAGGATAAATCAGTTAACCAAAGACTGGCTTGAAAACCGTAGTGGTTAAGAGAGTGCATTCCCGCTTTTTTCCATAGAAACTGCCTAAACTGAACCCGTTGCGAAATCTAAACAGCGTACTGGCATGATGACCAAACAAGAGAAGCATAACGCACCGGGTGTTCAGTGGGTGACACTGGATAACGGCTATCGGGTCTGGACTCAGCGGGTGGGTTCCGGGCCGCTAAAGTTACTGACACTGCATGGTGGGCCAGGATATTCCCATGAGTACCTGGAATGTCTGGAAGACTTTCTGGTTCCTCAGGGAGTGGAAGTTATCTTTTATGATCAACTGGGCTCGTGGTGCTCAGATCAGCCTGAAGGTGAGTCACTCTGGCAATTAGAACGATTTATTGATGAGATCGAACAGGTTCGGACGGCATTGGTTCTGGAGGATTTTTACCTATTTGGTCACGGTTATGGTGGCCTGTGGGCCATTGAATACGCACTTAAGTACCAGCGGCATTTGAAAGGACTGATACTCGGCAGCACCACCGGCAGCATTCATTCCTGCATGACCCAAATCAATCACCTTCGGGAGCAGTTGCCACCGGAAGTGGTTGATCGAATGAAGCAGTTTGAAGCAGCGAATGATCTGGACAATGAAGAGTACTCGTCTCTTTTGATGGAGCATCTCTATCGCAAATACATTTGCAGGTTGCCTAACTGGCCTGAAGCTCTGAGCAGGGCTTTTGATCACAGGAATCGGAATGTTTACAACACTATGCAGGGTCATAATGAGTTTGTTGTTACCGGCAATCTGCTGGGCTGGGATCGTTGGAATGAACTGGCTGAGATCCGTGTTGCAACACTGGTACTGGCTGGACGCTATGACACCATGGCGCCTTATGATCAGGAGCAGATGGCTTCCATTCTGCCCCACAGCAGGCTGGTGGTTTGTGATAATGGCAGTCACTGCTCCATGTGGGACGATCCGGAAAATTACCGGCAGGCGCTCGTGGATTTTTTGAAAGATGTAGAAAACGGCAGAATATAGCGATTGAACGAAACTCGTCGTAAATTTAATTATGGTGACCTGTTTGTCGATGGCACAACCCGGGATCAGCTTCTTTGCCCCGAGTCTGTTAATGCATTACCCTGACGTCTACCGGAAGAAAAAAAGGCACTGGTACTCTGGAAAATGCCCGGTAATTATTCCTGGTTCCCATGCTCTGCGTGGGGGTGCGTATCGGAATTAGAAAACTGATCTGGAAATAAAAGTGGATAAACTGTATCCGTCATCTATTCTTTTGTTCTCAGGTATTGTTTGCAGGTGTCAACTATGAGAATAACCGGAAACATCCCAACAAGGTTTGCTCTGATTTTCCTGCTTTTTTTGTCAATGTGTTCTTATGCCGAATCTGAAGCAGTAGAGAAACCGATGGTACCAGAAGGGGATTACTCACTTTCCAATAAGTGGGATATGGGCAGGCGTCGACTGGAAGCCTTGCAGCAGGTTCTTGATTCTCAGTCGCAGGCCAGTTTGAAACCTTACCTAAAGGCGGGCGGTCATTTCCTGGAGATAGGTCCTGGTCTTGGTTCAATGAGTCGATTTCTTGCGGAATCTGCAGGGGAGAACGGAAAAGTCATCGCACTGGATATTGATGATCACTTCCTTGCTGAAGTGGCAGCAATTGCCCCTCAGATTGAAGTTATTCACGAAGATATCACTGCTTACGATCCCGGCGTCGACAGGTTCGACCTGGTTTTTATCCGGCTCGTGGTCATGCATCTGACCAAGAACGACAATTATGCGCTCATCGCCAAACTGGCCCGATCATTGAAGCCGGGTGGTTATTTGGTCATTGAAGACTACGTTGATGGTGGAAATGTAAACAGGTTCCGCGAGTTTGGCAAAATTGATGCGAAGCTTCCTGATTATGTGGTGGATGCATATCACAGAATGTCAAAACATATTGACTTTGATCAGGGATATCTGCTTGCAGATATGATGTCAAAGGCTGGTCTGGTTAATGTAGATGCAGAGATATCCTATAAACGTGTTCAGGGTGGTGATAATGCTCATGGGCGTTTGATGTACCTTACTTTCAGCCAGCTCGAACCGTACTTAAAGGTAATACCGGAGCATGACACATTATTTCCTTTAATTCAGGCTGCCTGGATGAGCCCGGATGCCCATTGGTATGACCATGCAAGGCTTGTTTCCGTTGGTCAGAAAGCCCCTGAGATACCAGGACAACCGTGAGTTACGGTGACATGTGACTGACGGTCATCACAAAGTGGGTTTTACCAGTGCAGTGCTGCTGATTATCGGTAATGTCATTGGAGCTGGTACGTTTGCCGTATCAGGTCTGATGTTAAGTCGGGTGGGTCACCCTGTTCTGGTATTGTTTATCTGGTTAATTGCCGGCGTGGTTATGCTTTGCGGTGCGGTCTGTTATGGAGCCTTGGCAAGGCAGATGCCGGAATCCGGAGGTGAGTACCTTTTTATCTCCAGAATATTTCATCCAATGCTGGGTTGTCTGGCAGGATGGGTGTCGCTGCTGGTAGGGTTCTCCGCTCCAATCGCCGTGTGTGCTTTTGCACTTGGGGAGTATACACGGCACTGGTTCATTTTTTCAGGGTTGGCTGACTCCAGAGCAATTGGTACTGTCTTTGTTGTTCTTTTTGCTATCATGCATTGCTTTGGTAGATATCAGGGGCTCATGATTCAAAATCTGATAATATCGTTCAAGTTGGTGCTGATTGGTGCTTTCATTTATCTAATTTCCGACCAGATAGTCATGAAGCAACTAAACGTCAGCTCCTTGTCGTCCCCTGCCGATTGGAATATCGACGGTCTCTCAACATGTTTCATCTGGGCTTTCTTTGCCTATTCAGGCTGGAACTCTGTAATTTACGTTGCCAGCGAGATAAAAGCATCTCAACAAAACTTGATGAAAGTGACGATGACGGGGTCCTGTCTGGTTTTACTCATTTATCTGGTGTTAAATTATGCCATTCTCGGACAAGAGCATGTTTACGATATTCTGGGGCAAGTAGACTATCTGCTGTTGATTGCTGAACACTCTTCCAGCCCCTGGGCAGTGGTGATTGCTGCGATCATTGTTAACCTTGCTTTGCTCAGTTCACTTTCCGCGTTAATCATGATGGGTCCTCGTGTCTATGCCAAGATGGCTGATGATGGTTATCTGCCGGAATTTCTTCAAACTAAAAGTGGTAACTACCACAATGCCATAATATTTCAGGGAATAGTTGTCCTGTTGATTCTCTGGTATGGCTCTTTTGAGTTTATGCTTACCAGTATTGGCTATCTACTAGGCATTTGTTGTGTAATGACCGTAATTGGCCTGGTTAGGTTGAAACTGAAGGATGAGAATATTAACGTTCTGTTCTGGCCCTATGCCCCAGCGATTTTTATTGCCTCTGTCACTTTCTGTGTCATTTACCACGTATACATGCATCCTATACACAGTCTCACTGGATTGGTAATGGTTTTGCCTGGCTTTTTGTTCTGGTTTCTTGGAAAAAATACTAAAGCAAATGTGGTTAAAGAAAAAGTGACCAGCTCTGGCACACTGACAAACACACCACGGCGTAACCGCTGACCAGGAGCCTTACTGTGATATTTTCGGGATACTTAACAACCGATTAAAAGTTGGATTTAACGAATGTATTTTCAAAGCAGCTATCAAACTCAGGAACTGGAAACTTGTTGGAACTCTGTGCTGTTGATGATCTTGAAAACCCCGGAAGTAAAGGTTTTGAAACCGAAAAAGGCTCCATTTTCGCAGTCCGTCGAGATGAAGAAGTCTTTGTCTACGAAAACAGTTGCCCACACTTGGGTATTAACTTGGAGTGGCAGGAAGACCGCTTTCTGGACAGCGAACAACGTCTGATCCAGTGCTCTACTCATGGGGCTCTGTTTCTTATTGAGTCTGGAGAGTGTTTAGCTGGCCCATGCCTCGGTGACAGACTGACAGTGCTCCCTTCCAAAGTAGAGAAAGGTATTGTTTATCTGTTGTGACTGTTTTCCGGTCATTTTTCCCATGGAAAAATGAACGGGCATTAATCTGCCAGACTGGATTTTTGCCTGAGAATGTCCCTTCTCTGTTTTTTATCCGGACGACGATCCGGCCTCGGAGCTACAGCACCGCGCAAGGCCTTGCGTTGTTCCGCTGCCACCTCACGAGACTGTATGCTGGCTGCAGTCTCTTCGTAAAGTTGTTGTGCCAGCTCCGCTTTCTGGCGTTTGTCAGAGAGTTCCCGAACAATTACCACCCTTTCATCCCAGCCTGTACGCAGTTTCAGCTCGTCGCCTACTTTGGGCTCTTTGCCGGGTTTGCAGCGCTGGCCATTCAGATGTACCTTGCCACCTTCAATGGCTTCTTTGGCGATATTACGGGTTTTGTAAAAGCGGGCGGCCCAGAGCCACTTGTCCAGACGCACTTTGTCTTGCTGTTTATCGTGAGTACTACTTTGCTTGGCCATTTATTACTCTCAAAAGTCATTGAACTGTTTTTCAGGGCCAGTTTTCAAGGCTCATCAAATATGAATAAGCTCACGAAAATCTTCAACAGCCTGATATTGACCCGTATCCTTGGCGCCCTGTTTGCTGTCCGGATATCGAATAGCCAATAAATGGGCGATGCCGTAGGTTTTGGCAGAGTCCAGAACCGGAATACTGTCATCAATAAACAGAGCCCGCTCCTTATCCGTGCCAATGTCGGCTTCAAGATTGTGCCAGAATGCCTGGGTTTCCTTAGGGTAACCGTAATCATGGGAACTGATCAGTCTGTCAAAATAGTGTGCCATGGAGAGTCTTTCCAGTTTCAGTGACAAGCTGTCCCTATGAGCATTGGTGATCATGATCACTTTCTTGCCCCGATCGCGAATATTTTGCAGAAAATGGTCGGCATCGGGTCTGAACCTGATCAAATGAGCCATCTCGTTTTTTAGGGCGACGATATCGAGGTCCAGCTCTCTGGCCCAGTAATCGAGACAGTACCACTCCAACTTGCCGTACGTTTGAGCTACCCTTGGATGCAGCTCTTCTTTCGACTGCTCCAGAGTAATATTGTGTTTCTCGGCATACTTCTGAGGCACGTACTCCATCCAGAAGTAGTTATCGAAGTGGAGATCCAGCAGGGTACCATCCATATCGAGGAGAACGGTATCTATGGCATTCCAGTTAATCATAATGACCTCGACTTTATTCTGTTGCCATGATGACTCATCCGAACCCTGAACGACAATCTTTCTGAATTATTGGCGCAAGGCTGAGTCAATTAAATGTACATCGACGTATGTAAGCAACGAATTCGGTGCTTATAATAACTGCAGAACAAGGGGTAGGGAATCATGTCAGAAAAACCGGTTATCAAAGCGTGTCGTGAAATTGCACGCACTCGTCTGTTCAGAATAGAAGAGCTGGATCTCAGATTTTCCAACGGTGTTGAAAGAACCTATGAACGATTAGGTTCTTTTGGAACGGGGCATCAAGCAGTGATGGTAGTGCCGCTGCTGGATAATAATCGTTTTCTGATGATCCGCGAGTATGCCGGTGGTACCGAAGACTATCAGCTGACTCTGCCAAAGGGGCTGGTTGAGCCTGAAGAAAGTCTGGAAGAAGGGGGTAACCGTGAGTTAAAGGAAGAAGTGGGTTACGGTGCTCGTCATTGGAAGTACCTCAGTGCATTCACCCAGTCACCCAACTATATGAAAAGCAGAATACACTCAATGGTGGCCTGGGATCTTTATGAAGAAAGGCTGGAAGGCGATGAGCCAGAGCCTCTGGAAGTGGTCGAGTGGTCCTTTGACCGCTTACTGGAATTGAACGACAGGCCGGACTTTTCCGAAGCAAGGGCTCTGGCTACCCTGTTTTTGGTCAAAGAGAAAATTCAGGCCGGATGGCTGGAGACCCCCAATGTTTGACGAGAAGCTGATTGAGCCCCTGAAGCACATTGCCCGACAGGCTGGAGAGGCCATCCTGACCCTTTATCATCAGCAAGACCTGAGCATTCAGCACAAGTCTGACAAAACGCCCGTTACTGTGGCAGATCTTAAAGCCAACGAAGTCATTGAGCAGGGCCTGAAGGCTCTGGATGTCCAGTACCCTATTTTATCAGAAGAGTCAGAACATACCCCTTTTACTGAACGCTGCCAGTGGGAACGTTATTGGCTGGTGGACCCTCTGGATGGCACTCAGGAGTTTATCAATGGCAATGGCCAGTTCACCGTGAATATCGCGCTGATGGAAAAATCAGAAGATGGTCGAAGCTACCCGATATTGGGTGTGGTTCATGTTCCTGATGAGCATACAACCTATTGGGGGGGTAGCGGTCTGGGTGCTTTCAAACAAATTGAAGATCAGCCCGTTGACAGTATTACGCCAAGAATATTTCAGCCAGAAAGGGAAACGGTGGTACTGGGCAGTCGAAGCTATGGAACCGAAAGAGCGAGGGTATTTGTTGAAAAGCTCAGGGCGCTCTACCCTGATCTGGAGGTAAGGCCTGTCGGCAGTGCCCTCAAGAGTTGTCATGTTGCGGAAGGGCTGGCGGATATCTACCCAAGGCTGGGGCCCACATCTGAGTGGGATACCGGAGCGGCACAGGCCGTACTGGAAGGTGCCGGAGCTTTACTGCTGGATCCTCACGGCAAGCGGTTTTCCTACAACTTCAAGGAAAGTCTGCTGAATTCTGATTTCCTGGTAGTGGGTGACCGTACACAGAACTGGTCGCAGATCTGGAATCAGCGTGTGTTGATTAGCCTCTAGCAGCCTGTCGGACTTAAGGCTGTCCTACTGCGGTTGCAATAAATTGGT
>NZ_JAHHPN010000549.1:0-3021 GCF_024606325.1 Endozoicomonas sp. ONNA1 | reverse complement strand
TCAGGAGTTCGGGGATGGCGGTTATTTCATTAGATTTCTCTTCTGTTTTAAGCTGTCCCAGCCCCACGTTATTGGCCGCAGAGAAAGCACTAACCCTATGAATTGCCGACAATAACAGCGCAGATGGTCAACAAAAGGATGTCTGTTAGCTTGTGGCCGACTTTCCAAGCTTGCAGAGGGTCACTGATAATAGAGAGTTGTGAAATCAAATCGTGAGCATTCATGCTGCGGCCTTACCCTAGTGTGCAGTTATAAGGCCATAGACGTATTAAAAAGAAAACAAATATAAGCTACGTGCCAATAATTTCAGGGGTTTTCATCATTTTTCCCTGATCCAATAGTCTGTTGGATATTTGGTTCTGAGGTGAAGGTCGGCCAGGCATCAGCAAAGGGACGCATATGCATTATGAAATAACTGGATAACTTACAAAAGTTGATCTAGGTTGGAAGGCCAATGGAGTTAAACATTAAGAGATGATCATGGAAAACCTCTATAACACCGATTATCACGGCTGGATCGCCCGGCAACGTGAGCTTCTGAAAAACAACAGGCTTAACGAACTGGATATACCCAACCTGCTAGAGGCAATGGAACAGGAAATGGGGAATAACCACCATACACTTGAATCACATCTGAAGATTCTTTTATTACATCTGCTGAAATACCAGTATCAGGTAGAAGTTATCAATCCGGTGCTGCCGGAGCCATATAATTGTCGTGAATGGTTTGCAAGCATAGACAGGGCGAGGGATGCCATAGGGTCGCTACTCCGCAGAAACCCATCTCTGAAACGGGAGACCGACGTAATACTCCGTGAGGTTTACCCTAGTGCCAAGCGCATGGCTATTAAAGAAATGAACCGCTACGTGCAGAAGCACCAGCAGCTCAATAACAACAGTTTCTCACCTGACTGCCCCTGGACCTTCGGGCAAGTTATTGAGGATGACTGGCTGCCCTGCGATTAAATAGGCTACCCGGCTAACTGCATCTGGTTTTCTGTGCGAGCATGGCTTGTTTCTTGGATCGGATAGCTATCACCTTGCCATTGGTTCGTCTTGGGCTTTAAATATTTTGCTATTGCCCGACTAACTCACCAGACGATAGCTTCATTCAATTCATCTGGTATGCGGCTATGGATATCTTAGGCCCACCTAAAAGCAGGTTGGCACTGTCATTAGTAAATATTTTTTTGATAGCATATGTGCTATCATTGAATTCATGAAAACCATTGTACTTGATACCAGCTGCTTTGTTTCGGCGCTTCTCGGTATTGGCGGCGCAAGCCGGGAAATTCTCAGGTTGTGTCTGAATCGCCAGTTGAACCCTCTGATGGGCAATGCACTTTATACCGAGTATGAGTCGCTGTTAAACAGGCCAGTGCTCTGGAATAAAAGCCGTACTACCGAGTCGGAACGTGAGCAGGTGCTCAACGCGCTGCTAAGTATTACCCATTGGGTTGAGATCTATTATCTCTGGCGGCCAAACTTACCAGACGAAGCTGACAATCACCTGGTAGAACTGGCAATGGCTGGTGGTGCCAGCCATATCATCACCAAGAACATTAAAGATGTTGGTCGCGGAGAACTGAGGTTTGACCACCTGACCATTTGTAATCCAGAAGACTTTATCAGGGAGATCAGGCAATGAGCGTACTTACCATTCGACTGACCGAAGAAAAACATGAACGCTTGAAGCAATTGGCCAAGTCCAGAAATATCAGTCTGAACAAATTGATGGATGAATTATCGACCATCGCCTTGGCAGAGTTTGATACCTATAACCGTTATTTGGTCAGAGCAGAATCAGGTAATCCAAAGGAAGCTCTGAAGATTCTGGACAGGCTGGATAGTGAGTCACGGTAAAATCATGAAAGTTCGTGCCTGGCCAGGACTGCAGCCGGATAGCATGTGCTCATAACAGCTTTCCTTTGCTTTCCCTTCAGGCCTGCTTTGAACGTTTTCGAACTGTTTAGCAGAGTGACTGCAATCTGTCTAAAGTCTGCCAAAATTTCTGCTCCAGCATGACTTCGAATTCGACACTCATCTTCTCTCATCGCACCATCAAGCTTCCTTTTTCACTTTTCTTAAAACATACCCTCGTTTTCCAGGCGTCAATAGCTTCCCCTCACTACAGAGCTAAGCTATCGTTGATGAACCATTGACATAGGGAGCATGGGATATGTTTCAGACTTTTAAAGCCACTGTAGACAATCAGGGCAACCTCAAACTGCCAGATTACCAGTAAACCCTACTCTGATCCGACAGCAGTTGTTATTGCTGCAAACGACTTCAACCAGGGTACCCTTAACCGTGAGAGCTATGCGCGTCCGGGAAAGTTATTCACGGCACATCAAAGCAGAGAAGTTTAATGAAATTATTCGTCGACTACATCAAATTTTTTCAAGAAAAGAGCAATAACCCTTGAACTGATAGGTTGACTCGTTCCCTCGCTTTTAGGCCCCGTGGGTCCCAGCGTGGAAATGCATACCCACACTTGAAAACGGACTCTGTCGCATTGGCTCAGCATGGGAGCCAATGTTCTGCCAAACGTGGAAACGAGCCAAAGAACCTTGAAAATAGAACAGAGTTAAACGATGTCAATAATCAAGACCTGACCCTTTTTTCTGGCACTAGCTGGTAGGATAATCAGACCAGGCGGTTTGTTGTTAAAGTCATTCATGGTCTAAGCTTGCATCTCTTCCGTCGGTTAACACGAGCTGAGTGTGTCGCAAACGCTGTTCAAAGAACTGAAAAACATAGGCATTGATGAGGAGCTGGCGGCAAAAGTCAGTGCCTCCCTTGACCCGGACCACAATGCCAGCAAGAAAGACGTGCTCATCATGCAGGAGGCTATCTTGCAGCACCAGGTTCGCAGCGATCAAAAAATGGCCGACATGAAGGCCGAGTCAGACGCCCGTACTCAAGCAGAGCGCGCTACTACGAACTGAAAATGGAAAACTCCAAGGCATACACCGAACTGAAAACCGAAATCCACACCACCATCAACCGGCAATACCTTGT
>NZ_JAHHPN010000548.1:0-2440 GCF_024606325.1 Endozoicomonas sp. ONNA1 | reverse complement strand
ATTCATCCCTTTGGTTTTGCTCTGAAGGTGGCAAGGTGCTTAGGTATTCCCTGATCTTCATCAGGCTGCACTCTGCGTCCGATTCAAGGGCCATCCCCGGAAGATAGCGGGCTAAACAATGGGTATCCAGAGGGTGTTGTTCAAGCGCATTCATTGCCCGGACTGAAACACATTTGAACGGTGGCACAGACAGTCCTATTGCCTGCATGAGCTGCAGAAACATTCCCTTGCCCCCGAGCAGTTCACGGCATGGGGGAGAGTTGTCAGTAGCCAGACCCGGGACAGATGCACTGCAAAGGCGCTTGGTAATTGGCGTTGTGCAGACAGGGATGGTGTCAGTATCCCTGAAATACCTATTGGATGAACTACTGGCCCGGCTATCCTTATTCGGATTCGTTGCGGGGACTTGATGACATGTTTTTTCAGATCCGGCGGGTAACATAAATATATCCCTTCAAAGTTAATATTCATCCATGACTTAATGGCCAAGGGGCTGTCAAATCAATCAATTAACTTCGTTAGACTGGGATCTTTTTATAAAGTTCCTCCGTTAGCCTGAAACACGCAATAGAAAAAAACAACGATAAGTAAAAAGTACTATCAGCCATGGCCATTAGAATCATTTTTTTTATCGCTTCGTAGTCTTTTACTGGCATATCTCAGAGCGTCCGGTTCATTTGCTACAGCAGCCATGACCACCTCTTTATTATCCTGAAGTTCCGGGCTTGCATAAATCAGCGCCAGGCCATTTTGACTGACTGCAGCCATGACCACCTTTGTATTACCCTTAAGTTCCCGGCTTGCATAGTCCAGCGCCAAGCCATTTCGACTGACTGCGGCAATGACAACATCGTTATCATTCTTCAGTTCTTTACTCGCATACATCAGGTCATCTGGATATTCTGCAATGGCTGCTAATACCAGCTCTCTATCATTCAGAATCCGTTGACTGGCATATTTCAGTCCGTGATTCAGCAAGATATTCCTGACCTTGTCTTTATCATCTGAAAGCGGATGAGCCGGTGGAAGATAAAACTCCAGTCTGTAACACCAGGATGGATTGATAACAAAGTATTGATTGCTCAGGCCATACACCTGCTCAATCAATTGGGGAGCGTAAACGGTATCTTCCAATAAATAATGATGCAAGAGCTCCGATCGAGTGCCCTCAGCGATCTCATCACTCATTAACAGTTCATGCAGACTGTCCTCTGATTTTTCCTGCTGAGATACCAGGAACTCACACTCAGCTAACCGCCGTGCATAGTGAATAAACTGTTGGAGTGGGTTGCTTAACAATCGGCAACAATCGCGATCAATATGGAAACCACCCCCATAAAACATTGAGAAAAGGCAATGTTGAAAGTCGAATCTATCGGCTTCTGTCGCAACATCGTCATTAAGGCGTTGTGCAAGCATGTTAAAGTTCCACTGAACTCCATTAGAAATGCGACCTGCAAAGTGTATATCCAGCCAGTCCATGGAATGCAGCACGATCATCAGTTTTTTGAAGGCTTCCTGCATGGATTGACGTGAACTCATTCGGGGACACTCTACGATAATCTCTCCCGCTGTGCCGTTGCAACTTAGCTTCATGGGACCAGCATCTTCACGCAGCTCTATCGCTTTCAGAAGCTTGACCAGAAACCACATACGTTTTAACTTGCCAGCTTTTTCCCAACCAGAAATTTTATCGAATTGGTCAGAAAATTTCAGTCGCAAGGTTCGTCCTTTCCCTCCCTCTGCGTTTTCAAGCAGCTCAACAACACCCTTATGAGCTCCAAGATTCAGGTTAACAATCAGGGCATCATCGATGATGACCGCAGTCCCTGAAAGCCGTAATTTTTTGATGGATGCCTTGCCGGACGGATTCAACAGCGGTTCCTGTCCACCCGAATTATCCGAAGTTGTGAAATCAACGTAGGTGACGTTCTCTTCCTCAGACACCCTACCCTGACGTGAAGTCAGAGCAACCGGTGCCAGCGCCTCTACGAAGCGCTGATGCAGGGCAAAAATCAGCTCATGGACACTTCGGACCCGCTCAGCCTTCGAGGGGGTGAGTGCCTGAAGACAGGATTGTAGCTGATGGCAATCTGCCACCCACTGACGAAACACTCTCTGGGATACCTGCCCTTCTTCAGCGGCCTGCATGGGCGTAATGATACTCTCTAACCCGGATCGAATGGTTTCTTTCAGCGTCACGAACCGGTTGCTCAGTTTCGGAAATTCATCCCGCAATGACTGAACCTCGCGCGAACAGCTTTTACCGGTCAGCTGCAGAAAGGCTTCGTAACCCACAAGCATTGCTTCAGCCCCGTGAATCAGTCGGTTTACGTTGTCTCTGGTCTCTGCCAGTAATTCTGATCTTTGCGGCGACATGCTCAGTTTTATCGGGTTTGCCAGACAATCCAGTCCACCGCCGGGGGAAAAAAACGACAAC
>NZ_JAHHPN010000547.1:0-25235 GCF_024606325.1 Endozoicomonas sp. ONNA1 | reverse complement strand
CAGAAATTTTTATCCTTAATTTCTTGCAATCCTCGCTACGGACGCTTAAGTCCGATAGGCTGCTAGAAATGTAAGTTCTTTTTTGCACGTCGGAAGACGTGCAAAAAGTCTCTCCTTATTCCATTGCTCTAATACTTTCCCGCCATCACGAACGATACTGCAGACTGACAGCTCCCAACCGATAAAATGCTTAAAAGGCTGGACACCCTTTTCAGAGTCCGGTCAGAACAGAGTTAACCGTGACTGAATAAAACTTAAAAAAGGCAGTTATATCCACTAAGCATCCAACATAAGTCAAGAAATAACGTTATAAGTGCCAGGCTATTATCGCTATATATCCTTTTATTGATCTAGGTCAAACCCGCTTGATGCCAAACGAACTTATGCTTCAGAGATCGGGGACGCTGGTTGAATTCTTTTGACCAGTGCAGCCCTGCCATAAAAAACCCGGCAGGCCAGACTAACTCCATAAGCGCCTCAAGAAATCGCTTGGGTTACTCAGCAATAACACATCCAAGAAAGTCTGATCTGACATGCACCCCGCATAACTCTCTCTCGCAACACAAGGACAAGCGAATAGCGAGAGGGTCATGTTTGGTAACATAGGAAATTAATATGAAGCAGTGGATTCGACTTTCCCTCACGGCCAAAGTGCTGATCGGCATGGTGGCAGGTCTGGCTCTGGGCCTGATAATGCGTCAGTTTACAGGTAATACTTTTATTGAGCATTACCTGGTAAATGGCGTATTTAACGTCATCGGTCAAATCTTTCTGACCGCCCTGAAAATGATTGTAGTACCTCTGGTATTCACTTCTATCGTATGCGGAACTTGTTCTCTGAAAGACGTCACAGTACTGGGCCGTCTGGGCGGTAAAACAGTCGCCTTCTACCTGTTTACGACGTGTATTGCCATCAGTCTGGCTATGGGACTGGCACTGCTGGTCAGCCCGGGTGAAGGTGCCAACCTGGAAAGCGCTTCTTCTTATGCCGCTTCTACCGCACCTTCGTTGTCTGAAGTCATCATTGGCATGTTCCCAGCCAACCCCATTGAAGCCATGGCCTCCGGTAACACACTGCAAATCATCGTATTTGCCCTGCTGTTCGGGATTGCCATTGCCGCCGCAGGTAAGCCCGCTGAGCCTATTGTAAAGATTTTTGTGGCTCTGAACGAAGTCATGATGAAGCTGACTACCTTGATCATGAACCTGGCACCCTACGGTGTGATGGGTCTGTTGGCCAAGCTGTTCTACACAATTGATCTGGGTGCTATCGGCAACCTGATTCAGTATTTCCTGGTCGTTCTGGGGGCTCTGGCTCTGCAGCTGTTCATCACTTACTGTGGTCTGCTGAAAATCACTACAGGCCTGAGTCCACGCATTTTTCTGAAAAAAATGCAGGATGCCTTCATGTTTGCCTTTACTACTGCCTCCAGTAACGCCACTATCCCGGTCACTCTGGAAGGCGTAACCCGTCGTATGGGTGTTAGCAACAAGGTTGCCTCTTTCACTATACCTCTGGGCAGTACCATCAACATGGACGGTACCGCTATCATGCAGGGCGCTGCGACGGTCTTTATCGCCCAGGCCTTTGGTATTGACCTGAGTATGGGTGACTATCTGATGGTGATTGTCACTGCCACTCTGGCTTCCGTCGGCACTGCGGGTGTACCCGGCGTGGGTCTGGTTATGCTGGCGATGGTTCTGCAGCAGGTAGGCCTGCCTCTGGAAGGTATTGCCCTGATCATGGGTGTAGATCGACTGCTGGACATGGTACGTACCGCTGTGAATATAACAGGCGACAGTGTTGTAAGCTGTATCGTTGCCAAGAGCGAAGGCGAGATGGATCTAAAGGTTTATAACGATCTTGAAGCCGGTGAAAGCGATGAAAACATCGACTTCCACCACATCGGTGAGCAGCAGGCCCGGACTGTCTGATTGATGACTGACTAATCATGACGGAGCGTAGCTTTTCGGCTACGCTCCTCCCTCCGCCCTGACGCACCCATCCTTACCTCAAAGTTCAGCCAGTCATACTGCTCTAATGATCCTAATCAACAAACCCGCTTACGGCGTCAGAAATTCAGAGCATGCAGCAACGTGTACATAGCAGTTGCCGGTCGGAGATAAGATGACGAAGGAATGAGAGTTTCAGCGGAGTGCTATTGAACATAAAAATAAGCGGATTGGTTTACGGGCTGTGTGGATAATTGCTTTATTATCCTTCCATGTATACCCGGATGCTTGCGTTGCTTTTGCAATTCTTCTCAGCTCCGGTTTCCCTGTTGGTTGCTACACCACAAAAAAACATCCTGTAAACCAATCCGCTTGTACGGTCACCGACTTTTATTATTGTTATTATCTGTCGGTTCACCTGCCTCGTTATTATTTTTATTTTCGGCAGATTTTCTTGCTTTCGACCCTAAATATACAATCGGCGTGCCAGTTTTTTGAAAAATGGATACAGCCCTTGGCATACGTACAACCCGACATATAGATACATGTTTTTAGGTACTTTCGTACAACCTTAATGTGTTACCTTTGGGAAGTTGTCGCGTAACAGTGGGATATTGAAGTAACGTTTACAAACTTTCATAAGCTCAGAGCGCCCCATTCAACAGAGAGTTAGACCCTCAGAGATTTAAATTCCTGAGATTGCCCATATAGTGTCTTTTAACTTCACTTCAAATTCATCAGGAAAAATCATGACTACAGATAACCATTTTGACTACCTGGTCATTGGTGGCGGTAGCGGCGGCATCGGTACTGCCAATCGTGCTGCCATGCACGGCGCAAAAGTTGGCCTTATTGAAGCCAAACACCTCGGCGGTACCTGTGTAAACGTTGGCTGCGTCCCCAAGAAAGCCATGTGGTTTGCAGGACAGATTTCCGATGCCATTCACTATGGCCCCGATTACGGCTTTGACCTGAACCGTGAGGAAATCCTGAAAAACTTCAGCTGGAGCAAACTGGTCGAAAGCCGTGAGGCCTATATAGGCCGTATTCACCAGTCCTATGACCGTGTACTGGGTAATAACAAAGTCACCGTCATAAAAGGTTACGGTCGTTTTGTGGATGCCAGAACCGTTGAAGTGGACGGTGTTCTCTTCACAGCTGATCACATTACCATCGCTACCGGTGGTGAGCCTGCTATCCCATCGATTCCTGGTGCAGAATACGGCATTGATTCTGATGGCTTTTTTGAACTCACCGAGCGCCCTGAGCGTGTTGCGGTTCTGGGTGCAGGGTATATTGCGGTTGAGCTGGCGGGTGTTCTTCATGCCCTGGGTAGTGAAACCCATCTGTTGGTTCGCAGACACAAACCACTGCGCAGCTTCGACGACATGCTCTCCGATACTCTGGTTGAGATTATGGAAGCTGAAGGTCCGACCCTTCACACTCACTCTGTGCCCGAAAAGATCACCAAAGAAAGTGATGGCAGCCTGACTATTCATCTGGAAAATGGTAACAGTCTGACAGTTGATACCGTTATCTGGGCTGCAGGTCGTAAGCCACACACCCACTCCATCAATCTGGAAGCAGCAGGCGTAGAAACCAACGAACGCGGCTACATTCCTGTGGATAAGTTCCAGAACACCAATGTATCGGGTATTTATGCGGTAGGCGACAACATTGGCAAGATCGAACTGACTCCTGTTGCGGTTGCTGCCGGACGTCGTCTGTCAGAGAGACTTTTTAACAATAAACCGGAAGAGCACCTGAACTACGACAATGTTGCGACTGTCGTCTTCAGTCACCCTACGATTGGCACCGTGGGTCTGAGCGAGAGCGAAGCCATTGAACGTCATGGCGAGGAAAACGTTAAGGTTTACACCAGTGGCTTTACTGCCATGTACAGTGCACTGACCAGTCACCGTCAGCCAAGTCGCATGAAGCTGGTTACCGTGGGTAAAGAAGAGAAGATTGTTGGTATTCACAGCATAGGTCACGGCTCCGACGAAATGCTGCAGGGTTTTGCAGTGGCGCTAAAAATGGGTGCAACCAAAGCAGACTTTGATAACACAGTGGCTATCCATCCAACCTCTGCAGAAGAGTTCGTCACTATGAGATGATCCTTTTTCTGGAGAGTTAGAAAAGAAGTGACAAATTGAAAAATGCCTTGTCAGTCAAATCTGTGGGTCATTTCTGGTTCAGGCAGGTTGCCCGGTTCATGATTTCAACGCCTGCCTGAATGGTTCAGCTGCTCCAATACACCAGTACACATTCTGGTCAGCCCGTTCATTAACGAAATCAGTGGAAATGTGGAGTTATAGGCTCCAAGATTTAACTGATCATTCATATTTAAAAAATTTTTCTCGCTTAGACGCTTGCCAGCACCATATGGATAGAGTGTTTCACTGAGGCGTTTATTATTTTTTACATGATTCAGGTAGCAGTCGGCCTGGTCATATTCACTCCCGGTGAGCTGATCAAAGCCTGACTCACAAGGCTGTAGTGCCGTCCAGTAGAGCACCTCCTGCGCTACCCGGCCAAGCCATTCCCGGTACTCCTGATCTTCCCGACCCAGTAAGGATTGGAGGTGATTGAGTGTGGCAGGCAGAGGCATCAGTCCCGACAGGAATTGATTGCAGGCTGATTCAATAAATGTGGCCGTTTCCTTAAGTGCCTTAGGGTTTTTGTAGTGATAACCATCATCCCTTTGGCGTAAACGTGACCGCACCAGAACCGCCGATACTATGATCTCACAAATACTATTGGCCAGGGCAACACGCTGAGAAACTATGGGCGGATAACAGTGATTGAGGGTGTCTTTCTGCCGTAAACAGTTCTGGATATCGCCAAAGGTTTCATAATCACCCAAGTCACGCATGCCACAGTGCCCAAAATCAATCTTATCGGTCGCAAGAGTATTCCACGCCGCTAATTTGCCAGGGTGAATATTGTCATGCATTAGATTCATGGCCGCATGCAAGGCGACCCAGCCCCGACCGCGATCAGTATCATGCAGGCACTGCAGCATACTGGTCGGCACCAGCCCCATGCTGGTCATGTAACCGGCATCGTGACAGGCCTTAAGGATGCCCTGCTCCGGGCGCTCCCGGGGGCAGTCACTTTCTGCTTCTGGCGAATGGGCATACCGGGCATAGGCGGCAGGTGCTGTATAGGAAAAGACATTGATATACTGCTGGCCGTGTCTTTCGGTCATCTCCACACGATCATCAAACTGGCTAATCAAACACCGCAGACCTTCGCGCAGGGGGAGTTGCATAAAAGCCTGGCACTTTGGCAACTCGCTCTTGAATGCCAGCCTTGGGGTAGTAGCGATGAATTGATAAAGCAGCCCCTCCCTGGCCAATGTTTCAAGGGGTTCCCCGGCTCTCTGGAATTTAAAATATGTGGCCTGGCCACCGACCTTCAGACATTGAATTGTCCGTCCACCGACAATCCGGACTGCTGAGTCGTTTGCCGGACACAGTTCTTCAGGTATATCATGCAGCCCAAACGATGAAGGCATATTCCTGGCAATGTATCGGTTGATGCTCTCACCATCAGCGGCTTTGGGCAGCGCAAATCCGGTGACCTTGTGAGCAGTTGAAATCAGAGGTAACAAAAACAGATTGGTACACCTGAATTGCAAAGGAGACTTATGACAAACCAGTGGTGCCGCTAATACCTGTTCCGGGAAGGTGTAACCCGGAGCATCTAATGATTCAATTAACCTGAGTTTTTCTTCCAGCGTCGAATGCGTATTCGACAAAAACATCAACTGAACGTTGGTTGGTACATAAGGCATTTTGTTAAGCTTTATTAATCTTATCTGCCATTCTTCTATGTTTGCATCCACTGTATCCATCATCTCTTTTGTAACTGATGCTTTCAGGCAGCACTCAGTCAAATTCAGGTTTTCCACGGGAACATATTTCAATACCGACACATCATGTTTTAATGCCTCATGAAGGATTGCCCCCTTTCTTATGTATTTGGGCACAAACTCCAGCGCATCGGGTGACAGGCTCAGGGCTAAAGAATACAGCTCAAACGCTTTATCATCTTCGACAAATCGTGAAAGGTTAATGTGTGCGGCACAGGCAAGAGGGGTGTTTACATGTTCCTTGTTGGTAAAGACTGACTTGAGGAATTCTTCAGTAATAAACTGCTCTGGAATATCATCCAATACTGTTATGCCACAAGTACAGGCAGTGCGATATATTTCCGTTTGTTGTGCTTGTGTTAGACATTCGGGAAGCTTCTTACACGCGCGGCCACTTTTAGAGGCTGCCAGATACATTTCGAATGTTTTGACTGCTTCCGGGATGAATTCGAAGGCGTCGGCATCATTATCAACGGCCATTTGGCATAATGCTGCAGTTTTCAGTTTTTCAGGAACGTACTTTAATGCTAACCCATTGCGTCGACAGGCTAATTCACAAAGTTCTGCTGTTTTTTTATGGTCCGGATAATACTGCAGGGACCCGAAGCGTTCGATTGCAATGGTTAACAGGTGATCACTAACAGGTTTATTTTTCGGGTAACTGCTCAGCGCAGTGGGCGATTTTCTGCAGGCTATTTCAAAACGGGCATCAGTTTTTGCTTCGCGGGGAATGTCCTGAATAACGTCATCATATTTTTCAAACAGCAAGTCAAAAAAACCATCATACAGCCATTGTCTTTTTATCTTCTCAGGCACATAGCTAAGCGCATCACATTCCTCAAGTGCCAGAGCCCGATAGAATTCATCGGTCTTAATCCTTTCAGGTACATACTGCAAATTCCCATAATGAAATTTCGTGCATGCCTGCACACACAAATCGGGTGTTAACTTTTCCTGGGGTACCTGCTCTATATAATAAGGATTTTCTTTAATTTTCAGAAGGTAATCTTCAGAATCAAGCTGATCAGGGTCAGCATCGGGCGGTAGCTTCCCGAAGTATTTGATAAATGCTTTATAGTCGCTGACCGGCAATGGTTTCTGCTTGTCCATGCACACGGCAAACCTCTTCAGGAACTCTTTTAATTCATGACCAAGATTGCCTTGTGGTAAGTCATGTGTGGAAGCGGGGTAAGCTTGTACAGAAGACCATTCCATAGGGGATTGTGTAACAGCAGAAGGATCAGACATATTTCTGACGGGTAAGCCGTCTTGTTCACGCCCCTGCAAAACTTCTTTAACAAGGTATTTGCCCCAGGATTGAGCTGTTGGGTAGCCGGAGTGATCCTTTTGGAAGGGAGGAACCTCCTGGGCATCTTGCGGATTTTGACCAACAGGAGGAAAAGATGGGCTCCCTGAAATATTCATTTTGCTGAACTCCCTGTTAGAAATAGCTATAAATGAATGATTATTTTTGAAATGTTCATAATCTTACGGATTTGATTATAAAATCAGTGAAAAGTTCCAGACGTCCATCCTAATCCGTGCAGGTAAGTGGCAAAGTTGCCCTCGGGGCTCAGCCTTGCAAGCGATTTTTGTCCATCAGCTCGTTTGAGTCTTGTTTCCTCGCACAGCCTTTCGTGGGGCAGCATTAGTGCAGAAAAGGGACTTTTGCCGCATTACTATGAACAGCAGGTATTGAATGACTTTTTGAAATTTGCTCAAGGAGTACCCCTCCCCGACCTAAAATATCAATTATCAAAAGATCACAAATGAAAGCACAAAAAGGCATTTTATTAGAAAATTACTGCGAGATAAGGAAATACTTAGTATATATAAAAGTATGGTCGTATATTTAACAATCTTCCCCAAAATAAACATAACCACTTGTTTTTATTATAATAATAAAGCAGCAAAGTAATATTCTTCAGTGTGAACGCTTTTCTCAGCCCGAATAAAAGACACCACTATTCACGAAATAAATAACAAAAATAAAAATAACAGGATTGTCACAAATGTTCACAAATCACAGAATGCAGTCACCGGGTCGGCAAGACTCCAACAATGAAGACTGATCATCAAACCACACTGATGACGTCGCAAAATGGAAGGACTGATCATGTCAAACTACCTGAACGATATTGACGCAATTGCTTCACTCAAAGCTACTCAGGGCTCTTCCTGGGAAGCGATCAATCCTGAATACGCTGCTCGCATGAAAGCGCAGAACCGTTTCAAGACCGGTCTGGATATTGCCCGCTACACCGCCAGGATCATGCGTGAAGACATGGCGGCTTACGACGCTGACACAGCTAAGTACACCCAGTCTCTGGGCTGCTGGCATGGATTCATCGGTCAGCAGAAAATGATCTCCATCAAAAAACATTTCAACAACACGGATCGTCGCTACCTTTACCTGTCTGGGTGGATGGTTGCTGCATTGCGCTCTGAGTTTGGTCCTCTGCCTGACCAGTCCATGCACGAGAAAACGTCTGTAGCCGGCCTGATTGAAGAACTATACACATTCCTGCGTCAGGCTGACGCCCGTGAACTGGGTGGCCTGTTCCGTGAACTGGACTCTGCCCGCAAAGCTGGCGATACCGCAAAAGAAGCAGACCTCCAGAGCCAGATCGACAACCATCAGACACACATTGTGCCTATCATTGCCGACATCGACGCTGGTTTCGGTAACGAAGAAGCCACTTACCTGCTGGCCAAGAAAATGATTGAAGCCGGTGCCTGCTGCATCCAGATTGAAAACCAGGTTTCCGATGAGAAGCAATGTGGTCACCAGGACGGTAAGGTAACCGTTCCTCACGAAGACTTCCTGGCCAAGATCCGCGCGGTTCGCTACGCCTTCCTGGAGCTGGGTGTAGACGACGGGGTAATTGTTGCCCGTACTGACTCCCTGGGTGCTGGCTTGACCAAGCAGCTGGCGGTAACCAATCAACCGGGTGACCTGGGTGACCAGTACAACAGCTTCCTGGATGTTGAAGAAGTGACTCCAGAGAACATGAACAACGGTGACGTGATCATTAACCGTAACGGCAAGCTGGTTCGTCCCAAGCGTCTGCCCAGCAACCTGTTCCAGTTCCGTCAGGGCACCGGTGTTGAGCGTGTAGTTCTGGATTGCATCACTTCCCTGCAGAACGGTGCCGACTTGCTGTGGATTGAAACCGAAAAACCTCATGTTGGCCAGATCGCCGAGATGGTTAACAAGATTCGTGAAACCTGCCCTAACGCCAAGCTGGTTTACAACAATTCACCGTCCTTCAACTGGACTCTGAATTTCCGCCAGCAGGTATTCGATGCCTGGAGCGAACAAGGTAAAGACGTTTCTGCCTACGACCGTGCTCAACTGATGAGTGCAGAGTACGACGCAACTGAACTGGCCCAGGCGGCTGATGAGAAGATCCGCACCTTCCAGGCTGACGCTGCCCGTGAAGCAGGTATCTTCCACCACCTGATTACTCTGCCAACTTACCACACCGCCGCGCTGTCCACTGACAATCTGGCTAAAGAGTACTTTGGTGATCAGGGCATGCTGGGGTATGTAGCTAACGTTCAGCGCAAAGAAATTCGTCAGGGTATTGCCTGTGTTAAACATCAGAACATGGCTGGCTCAGACATGGGTGATGACCACAAAGAATACTTCTCTGGTGATGCTGCACTGAAAGCGGCCGGTGAAGACAATACCATGAATCAGTTTGGCTAAAGAATTCGCCTCCCCCGCGTGAATTTCACGCACCCAGTCAGGGCAGCTTCTCGCTGCCCTGACTCATTCTGACCAAGCAAAGCCCCGATTCATTGAGTAGACTTAGGATCAGCTGATCCCGGGCAGTGTCCGTAGACACGGGACATTGAAATCAAACCTTAACACAACCTACCAAACTTTTACTCGCAATACCCCTTTAAAAAAGAGAATTTATTCATTATTAAGAATAAATTGTCATAATCTTCCACTTCAAAGCTATCCACGAGAATCTTTATACATATACAGAGAGACAGATATGACAGTACGTAAAAGCCGGAAATCGAAAAGTTATGCTAACGGAAAACATACTATTCATGTAGTTAATTACCCTTTTCACTTAAAATCACATACTATACGTGATCGGAATTCATACCCGAGTACCTCTCAGGGATGAAGTTCGGATTGAGCCGGATTAGGGAGGCCCAGGCCATGAAAAACAGGGTCAAAAAAACACAGTGTTCTGACAAGCATCGTCTCCCGTAAAGAAAGACAGCTTTAAGCCATCGTCGTGCTCTGTACTGATGCGATGAAAAACGACGGTGAAGGCACAACTACTGGTCGGCAGCCCACGTCTGCCAGAACATTTTATAGCGACACTTGATAGCTACACTAGGTGACCGATATGCGGATAGGGATCCCTGGAGAGATTCAGGAAAACGAAAACCGGGTAGCTGCTACGCCTGATACGATAGGCAAGCTGCAAAAGCTCGGTTATGACGTCATCATTGAGAGTGGAGCTGGTATTAAAGCCAGCTTTGATGATGCAGCTTTTATAGAGGCTGGCGCTCAAATAGCAGAACGCTCAGAAGTCTGGGGTTCCGATATCGTCCTGAAAGTCAATGCACCTACAGACGACGAAATATCTCTATTAAAAGACGGCGCCACCTTGGCCAGCTTTATCTGGCCCGGTCAAAATGAAGAGCTTATGAACAAGCTCAGTGAGCGCAACGTCAACGTGCTGGCTTTAGACAGCGTACCCCGGCTGTCCCGCTCCCAATCACTGGACGCCCTCAGCTCTATGGCTAATATTGGTGGCTATCGGGCTGTTGTCGAAGCTTCACATCACTTTGGCCGCTTCTTTAATGGCCAGATTACTGCTGCTGGTAAAATCCCACCTGCCAAAGTTATGGTTATTGGTGCCGGTGTTGCCGGTCTGGCCGCCCTGGGTGCTGCTGGCAGCATGGGAGCTATTGTCCGCGCTTTCGATACCCGTCCTGAAGTTAAGGAGCAGGTAGAAAGCATGGGGGCTGAATTCTTGGAGCTCGATTACGAAGAAGAACAGGACTCTTCCGACGGCTACGCCAAAGAGATGAGTCAGGCCTTTATTGACGCCGAGATGGCTCTGTTCATGGAACAGGCCAAAGAGGTCGACATCATTATCACCACCGCCCTGATTCCGGGTCGCCCGGCACCCAAGCTGATTCTGGAAGAGATGGTTAAAGCCATGAAGCCGGGCAGTGTTATTGTCGATCTGGCCGCACAGACCGGTGGTAACTGTGAGTGCACAGAAAAAGACAAGGTTGTGATCAGGCACGGTGTCACTGTCATCGGTTATACCGATCTACCCAGTCGGCTACCGACCCAGTCATCCCAGTTATACGGCACCAACCTGGTAAATATGCTGAAACTGATGACACCTGAGAAAGACGGCAACCTGGTCATCGACTTTGAGGACGAAGTAGTCCGTGGTCTCACCGTCGTGAAAGAGGGCAGTATCACCTGGCCTCCACCGCCTGTTAAAGTCAGTGCTGCTCAGGTAGCCAAACCGGCTCCAAAAGTTGATGAAGTCAAGAAAGATAAGCCTTCGCGCCCTTGGTTAAAGCCTGCCCTGATCGCTGCAGGTGCGGCCATCTTCGGATGGGTTGCCCATTCAGCTCCGGCCAGTTTTCTCGAGCACTTCACCGTATTTGTTCTGTCGTCCATCATTGGCTACTACGTCATCTGGAATGTTACTTCCGCCCTGCATACACCTCTGATGAGTGTGACCAACGCCATCAGCGGCATCATCGTTATTGGTGCCCTGATGCAAATGGGGAGTGACAACAATATTATTCTGGCTCTGTCGGGCATCGCCCTGTTGGTGGCGATGATCAATATTGTCGGTGGTTTCGCTGTGACCCAGCGGATGCTCAAGATGTTCATCAGAGATAATTAATCGCAGCGGGAGTTACAGGAATGTCACAAGGATTATTATCGTCCGCCTACCTGATAGCAGCACTGCTGTTTGTCATGAGTCTGGCAGGCCTCAGTCGTCAGGAGTCAGCCAAGAGCGGCAGTCTCTATGGCATGATCGGTATGGTCATCGCCGTGCTGGCCACTTTGGGATATGCGCACCTCGAAGGCTTCACTTATATCACCATTATGATGATTGTGGGCACAGCCACAGGTCTGTTCCTGGCCAGGAAAGTGGAAATGACCGAAATGCCACAGCTGGTTGCCATCCTCAATGGTTTTGGTGGTCTGGCGGCGGTATTGATCGGCTTTTCAAGCGCCATTGAATCTTCAGAATCAATGGCCAGGGCGGCTGCCAATCTGGTGTCGCCTGCTGATCAGCTGATTCACAGCATTGAAATTTTCATTGGCATTATCATTGGTGCAATCACCTTCAGCGGTTCGGTTGTTGCCTGCCTGAAACTGAATGGCAACATCAACAGCCGTCCAGTATCACTGCCCGGCGGCCACTGGACTAACCTGGGCCTGATTGTTCTGGCCATTCTTATGGGGGTCATATACGTACAGCAGGACAGTATTCTGGCACTCATTGTCATGACAGGTTTGGCCTTTGTTTTTGGTATCACTCTGGTTATGGGTATCGGTGGTGCAGATATGCCGGTAGTGGTTTCCATGCTGAATGCCTACTCAGGCCTGGCCGCTGCGGCTACTGGCTTCATGCTGGGAAACAATCTGCTGATCATCACAGGTGCCATGGTAGGCTCGTCAGGTGCCATACTCTCCTACCTGATGTGTGCTGCCATGAACAGATCCTTTATATCCGTTATTCTTGGTGGTTTTGGCACCGAAGGCGGCTCTGTAGCAGAAGGTGAGGAGCAAGGTGAATACACTGAGGTCAATGTGGAAGAAGTCGCTGAAATGCTGAAAAATGCTTCCAGTGTGATTATCACTCCCGGATACGGTATGGCCGTCGCCCAAGCTCAGCATCCCCTGAGAGAACTGGTCAATAAGTTGTTGGCTCAGAACACCAGGGTGCGCTTTGGCATTCACCCGGTTGCGGGTCGTCTGCCAGGCCATATGAACGTTTTGCTGGCTGAAGCAAAAGTGCCTTACGATATCGTTGAAGAGATGGATGAGATCAACGACGATTTTACCGAAACCGATGTCGTTCTGGTGATTGGTGCCAACGATACCGTAAACCCGGCAGCGGCAGAAGATCCAGGCAGTCCGATTGCGGGTATGCCGGTACTTCGTGTCTGGGAAGCAGAAAGGGTAGTGGTATTCAAACGATCCATGGCTACAGGCTATGCTGGCGTCCAGAACCCTCTTTTCTTTAAAGACAACTCTCGTATGCTTTTCGGAGACGCCCACGGCACCGTCGAAGGTATTCTTAAACAGTTCTGACATGAATACCCGGATAAAAGTCTTACTTCTATCCGGGTAAAGCAGTTGCTAGAAATTTGCTTCATGCAAGAAAGAGTATATTAAGCCTCATCACCTTGACGCTGCTGATTTTCTGGTACCGGATTTTCCGGTGCTGGGTTTTCAGGTACTGGATTCTCTGGCGATGGGTTTTCAGCTACTGGATTCTCTGGCGATGAGTTTTCAACTACTGGATTCTCTGGCGATGGGTTTTCAGGTACTGAGCCTCCCTCAGGTACTGGGTTTTCAGACACCGACAGCTTGCAGGCACCCGACAGCAAAACCGTGCTTTTTTCAGTTGATGAGCATTCTGGTAGCGGGCTTAAAGGTAGTGGCGACAGAACTATAGTGAGTCTGCTACTCTCCGCGAAGGGCACTGCATTAAAATAAGTAGGTGACCAGTTACTTTGAGGGTCTGTCACCACCGGACCGTATTCCCTGCCATCTACAGACAATGAAATCTGGTATGACTGCTCATCGGGATAATAAAATTTACCACCCGCAAATACGGTAAAAGTATAAGTAGGCCTATACACATCCGGACTGTCCAGAGACCAGCCTACACTTCCTTGAGGGTACTTGGCATCAGTCGGATGAGTATCATCATTCACATTCTGGAGACTGATATTGGTATTAATGGGAACGTAAACACCGGACTTTTCAACAGCATCCAGTGTGACCGACAAGCCACTCACCTTCCTGAAGTGCGTCAAAGCACTATATTCAAAGCCATCGGCCTTGGCACTGAAGCCGTAACCGATCCCCACCGTTTCGTCTCTGAATACCACATCTGCTGCGGACGCGAAACTGGAAAGAAATATACTAACGGGTAAAACCAGTAAAACTTTCATAACTAAAAAAAGCCTCTTCTGATGTTATAACCCTGAAAAATCATCAAGACGCATCAACCAGCATTAGGTTCGCTTCAACAATAACACCAATACCGGAGTCACCGTTTATTGATCTGCACGAAAATAAACGAACGTCACACGTCCACTTCTCGCCAACTCATTTGCGACCTACAACTAATTACGTCGGCCGAAATGCAGCAGAACAAGAAGCTCGACATTTAATGAAGTTTCCGGACTAAACCACCGCTCAATTATAGATACTCATTTCTATAACTGCTTTTTTTTACCGTGAAAAAAATTTACTCCGCCATTTTTTATTCTCAAGGGCATGACTTTCCTGATATCGGAATATCCGTTCTGATCCGGCGAGCCTGCTGTTTCAATTGGTGACACTCTTCATCCTTAAGAAGCTGTCACAAAGCTGCTGCACTTCTCAGATAGAGCGTTCAACAGTGAGTGCCTGATAATCAGAGGCCGCGAATATTTTCAGCTTCCAGCTCAGCAAAGTATTTCAGGGTCTTCACCCGCAATTCCATGGTGGCTTCTTCATCACAGACGATCATGGCTTTCGGGTGCATCTGCATGGCAGAAATAGTCCACAGATGGTTCACGGAACCTTCGACCGCAGCATGGAGGGCATAAGCCTTATCTGCACCGGTGACCAGAATCATGACTTCACGGGCATCCATCAATGTGCCCACGCCAATGGTCAGGGCCAGTTCGGGTACCTGATCGATGTCGTTTTCGAAGAAACGGGAATTGGCCTGACGGGTCTTGTCAGTCAGGGTCTTGATGCGGGTGCGTGAAGACAGGGAAGAACCTGGCTCGTTAAAGGCAATATGGCCATCGTGACCGACTCCACCCATGAACAGATCAATGCCACCACAAGATTTGATCTTGTCCTCATAGCGCTGACATTCAGCTTCCAGGTCTGCAGGATTGCCGTTGAGCAGATTGATGTTTTCTTGGGGGATGTCAACATGCTCAAAGAAATTCTTGAACATGAAGGTGCGGTAAGATTCCGGATGATTGGCGGGGATACCCACGTATTCATCCATGTTAAAGGTCACTACATGCTTAAAGCTCACTTCGCCGGCGCGGTTCATCTCAATCAGGTTCTTGTAGGTAGCCAAAGGTGTGCTGCCTGTTGGCAGACCCAGAACAAAAGGGTTCTCTGCCGTTGGCTTGAACTCGTTGATCCGTCTGGCAATGTGCCTGGCGGCCCATTTGCCCACGTCGGGTTTAGCGGATAGAGGAATTAAGCGCATAGTTTATCCTTCTGGTTGCAGACTTTCAGAATTCTGTTTAGCCGGACGATGAACATTTGTCACCCTTTTTTCGGCGTGATGTAACCGGTCACATTATCACCCCTGCACATACCGGCCTATCTCACAGATCAATGTTTCGTGAAAAAGAGACGAATTTCTCTTATTCTCTACTATCCGCTCCTCTTTCTGGTTAATCCAAAATACATGCGCATTCTTCACACGTCTGACTGGCATCTTGGTCAACACTTTATGGGCAAGAGCCGAGAGCCTGAACATCAGGCATTTATCCGCTGGTTGCTAAAAACCGTCGACGAGAATTCTGTGGATGCCATTATTATCGCCGGTGATATTTTTGATACCGGAACACCTCCCAGCTATGCACGAACGCTCTACAACCGCTTCATTGTCGACCTCCAGAAAACCTGCTGCCAGCAGCTGATTATTGTCGGAGGCAACCATGACTCGGTCGCAACCTTAAATGAGTCCAGAGATTTATTGGCCTGCCTGAATACCCATGTGATCGGTGGCGTTACAGAAAACCCGCAGGACCAGATAGTGGTTTTAAAGAACCATCAGGGAGAGCCCGGCGCAGTCGTGTGTGCCATACCTTTTATCCGCCCCAGAGATGTTCTGGAAAGTCAGGCAGGTGACAGCGATACCGATAAGCAGCAAGCCCTGCAGAACGCAATCGCCAGGCACTATCAGGAAGTATTTAAACTGGCCTCCGATAAACATCTGCCAACCATAGCAACAGGGCACCTGACCACAGTGGGTGGACAAATGACTGAGTCGGTGCGGGACATTTATATAGGAACCTTGTCGGCTTTTCCGGCCAGTGCTTTCCCTCCGGCTGACTATATAGCCCTCGGACACCTGCACCGCGCCCAGAAAGTCTCGGATCAGGCACATATTCGCTACTCAGGCTCTCCCATTCCACTGAGCTTTGATGAGACATCCTGCCGCAAACAAGTTGTGCTGGTTGACCTTGAGTCCGGTGCTGCGCCAGACATCACAGAGCTGGAAGTGCCCACATTTCGTTGCCTCAAAAGCCTCAAAGGCAATTTGGACACCATTCAGGACGCGCTGGAAAAGATCGATGACGAATGCCCACTGACCACCTGGCTGGAATTGGAAGTCAGCACTGATGACTACCTCACTGATCTGCAAAAACCAATACAGATCATGCTGGAAGAGAGAAATCTGGAAGTATTAAGAGTGCGTCGAAAGCGCGAAATCAACCGTGCTGCTCTGCGAAGCGAGAGCAAAGAAACGCTTGACGAGCTTGATGTCTCTGAAGTATTTGCCCGTCGACTGGGCGACGAAGATATTGATGAGCAACGCGCAGCCACTCTCAGTCAGGCTTTTAATGAAATCCTTGCCACTCTGGATGAACCGGAAGAAGACCGCAACACCTCTGAGCCTGAGGACGAGAAGGAGTCAATGGTTTGAAAATCCTCAGTCTACGTCTGAAAAACATCAACTCGCTAAAAGGTGAGTGGAAAATTGATTTCACCGAAGATAACTTCCGCAACAACGGCTTTTTTGCCATCACCGGTCCAACGGGGGCGGGAAAAACCACGTTACTGGATGCCATCTGTCTGGCTCTTTATCATCAGACACCTCGACTGAGCAGCGTCTCAGCCAACGATAACGAGTTGATGACACGTCATACGTCAGAATCTCTGGCGGAAGTGGAATTTGAAGTTCGGGGACAGGGCTATCGTTCATTCTGGTCCCAGCGTCGGGCCAGAGGCAAAGCAGACGGTAAGTTGCAGAGTCCACAAGTGGAGCTGGCGAAACTGGATGGCGCCATTATGACCAGCCGCATCAACGACAAATTAAAAATCGTCAGTGACATCACCGGTCTGGACTTTGGTCGTTTCACCAAGTCCATGATGTTGGCCCAAGGGGGCTTTGCTGCTTTTCTGCAGGCCAGCGCCAATGACCGGGCCGGGCTTCTGGAAGAACTGACAGGCACGGATATCTACGGAGAAATTTCCCGCCGGGTGTTTGAGCGAGCACGATCAGAGCAGGAAACACTCAACCTTCTACAGGCCAGAACCGAAGGCGTTGAGCTGCTGGACGACAGTGTTATGGAAAATCTGGCTAAAGAGCAGACCGACCTGACGGAATCCAGCCGCAGGATACAGAGCCAGATTGATGAACTGAACAGACAACATACCTGGCTGGAAAAAAAAGCAGAGCTTGAGCAAGAAAAGCAAGCGTCCGAGCATTTACACCTGCAAAATGTGGAACAACAGGAAGCCCATCGTGAAACCCTGAAAAAACTGGACGAATCGATTCCTGCTCTGGAAATAAAGCCCGTCTATGATCAGCTATCGACCCTGAGGGCGGCGGCTGCTCATCGTCAGAAACAGTTGGATGATCTGTCAGAGAAAGAACAAACCCTCAAGGAAACCCTGACGGAAAAAGAACAGGCTAGCAAAAGTGCACAGGAAAACCTCAAGCAGGTCAAACAGCAGAAAGCAGAAACCGAGCAGTTGATAGCTGATCAGATCATTCCGCTGGATCTTCAAATCGCCGAAGCCCAACGCAGTCAGGCCGAGCTGTCTGAAGCACAGAAAGAACGTCAGAAAACATTTCAAAGTCTGGAAGAGCAGTACTCAACACAACAACAGAATCGCCAACAACTTCAGCACGCTCTAAAACAGGCCTCTGACTACCTGGCCCAACATGCTCAACATGAGAAGCTGGCAGAACAGCTGCCGCTCTGGCGTTCGCAGTTTGGTCAAAGAAAGTCTCTGGTCAAACAGATTCATCAGCTCAGACACTCGCTTCAAGAACAGCATAGCCGGATTGAGAAGGACAGCACCCGACACGAACAGTTGCTGGAACAGCAAAAAGTCAGCGAGGAAAGGTTAGCCCGGTCCCGTCAATGGTTGGAGCAACGGCAGACTCAACGCCAGCATTGGCTTCAGGGTCAGGAAGAGTCTTTAGTCAGGCGACAACAACACGCCATGATGGAAAAAGTGCCACTGTGCCAGCAGCTGAAAACGCTGGTTAAGCAGCATCTTGAAAACCACACCAGCCTGTGTGCAGAAAAAACGACACTGGATGAAAATAGCAGGCAACTCACCGCTGTTCGGGCAGAACTGACTCAGCAAAGGGAACTATACAGAAAAGAAACTCAGCACCTGAAAGATCTGGAAACCCTGCTGCTTCAAGAGAAAACGATTGCCAGCCTTAGTGAGCATCGTAATCAACTGAGAGATGGCGAAGCCTGTCCACTCTGTGGCTCAAAAACACACCCTGCTGTACAGAGTTATCAACAGGTAGACGTCGATTCCACTTTTTATCGACAGGAAGAAAAGAAGCAGCTTGTGGCAGAACTGGAGCAGCAGGGAACCCGGAAAAAGCAGCTGGAAACAGAACTCAAAACGCTGTGCACCACATCAGAAAAGCGCATTCTGGAATTACAGGATTGGCAGGCATCAACGCAGAAAGAGTGGCAGAAGCTTTGTCAGTCATTTCAGATTCAGCTGAATATCTCTGACACTGAACAGGTTCACACCTGGCTAAACAACACCAGAGAGCAGCTGTCAGCCATTAATGAGCGAGTCAAACAGCTGGATACGATCAACCAGCAACTGCAAAGCGCCCAACAGACGGCAACTCGGGAACAGCAGCAGCTTGATCAGAAACAGTCTCAATTGGCTCTGTTGCAACAACAGCTGAGTCAGGCTTCGGCACAAGTCGGAACAATGACTCAGCAGCTCTCAGGGCAGGAACAAGAACTGAGCCAGTTGGAGCTCGCCCTTCATCACTCTCTTGAAACCGCGCTTCCGGCACTTGAAAACCAGGACGGTTGGCTCATTGAACAAAAAGCGTTGAAAGATCGCTGGCAAACATGCCATCAGCAGAGTCTGGAGCAACAACAGGCACTGCAAACGCTTAATCATGAAATACAGATGCTTGAGCAGAATCTGCTTCAGTCCCGACAACAGGCTGATCAATTAAACCGGCAACTGGAACAGATCGAAAGAGAGCAGGCTGATCGCAAAGACATGAGATTCACACTGTTTGGCGAACTGAAGGTCAGCGAGGAACGCAGCAGGATCGAACAGGCTATAGTCACCGCTGAACAAAGCGTTAGTAGCGCAGATAAAGGGTTGCAGACAGCGTTGCGCGCTGTCAGCGAACTGTCCGGCTCTATCCGACAACACCTTAATGACCAAACAACTCATCAGTCAGAACTGGAGGGAAAAGAGGCACACTGGCAGAGCACTCTGGAAGACAGTCCTTTTGATTCCAGCGAACAGTTTGAGCAGTCCCTGCTTGCTCCTGAACAACGTACAGAACTGGAAGCACTGAAAAACACTCTGGACAAGGCCATTGCGCGCAGTACCGAACGTTGCAAACTCGCGGCTGCCTCGTTGGAAAAGCTATTGCAGGAAGCTCTGACTGAACAGGCCTCTGAAGAGATTCTGACTTGCCTGAAACAACAGACCGCAGAGCTGAGCCTGAACAATCAGCGACTGGGTGAAATCCGACAGGCACTCACTGAAGATCAGAAAAAGCGTCAGCAGTTGTCTGGCTGGGTAGATGAAATTAGCCGCCAGAAACAGCAGTTTGCCGTCTGGGAACATCTCAACAGCCTGATTGGTTCGGCAAAAGGCGACAAGTTTCGTAAGTTTGCCCAGGGACTGACCCTCGACCACCTCATTTACCTCGCCAACCAGCAGTTACAAAGGCTGCATGGTCGTTACCAGCTAAACAGAAAAGCAGGCGAAGCTCTCAGCATGGAAGTCATTGATACCTGGCAGGCTGATACTGCCCGGGATATCAAAACCCTCTCAGGAGGAGAGAGCTTTCTGGTCAGTCTGGCACTGGCACTGGCCTTGTCTGATCTGGTCAGTCACAAAACCAGTATTGATTCGCTCTTTCTGGACGAAGGCTTCGGCACACTGGATCAGGAGACACTGGAAGTAGCGCTGGATGCCCTGGACAACCTGAACGCTTCAGGAAAGATGGTAGGCGTTATCTCACATATTGAATCACTGAAAGAAAGGATTCCTACGCGTATTGAAGTGAGGAAAGAGACTGGGTTGGGATACAGTACTCTGGACAAGCGTTATGCTGTGGCCAAGTAGACGACATTGGTCTTTACTTCTCAAGGGAAACCGGCACTGTTCATCAGGTCTTATCAGGAAGATCCACTAAAAGATCCGAAAGAACTCTTGAAAGATAGCGTTATCTCTTTCGACGGCCAGAAGAACTCAGTATCAGATGACTGGGAGGTGCTGCAATGATTGCATCAGATCAGTCACCAGGTTCAGCTCAGTGAAAACTGTACGGTGAGAGCTAAGGACTCAACAGCAGCTTCACTGTTTCAGCCTTAACCTGCCCTGGCTCTCCGGTCTCCAGCAATCGTATGCTCTGAACGCTGAGTCCTCTGGCGTACATATCCGCAAACCCGTTCACAAAGGACGCCACCGAGCCTTTCCTGATGTAGATTTCAGCCTGCTGGGCATTGCCCTCTCTGACACCAATCCGTAAGCCGTTGTCGTCAGCTATCTGCTGCATCAGCATCTGCCAGTCTGCCAGATTAGTGGGCTCTGCTTTTGGCATGGCCATTTCTTCCGACTGAAGCTGGGCTCTTTCCAACAGTTGGGTCAGCTCCGGAGCGGGACTGACAGGCTTTTCAACCGGTTTAAACTTTAGATACAAGACAGTGGCTCCGGCCAGAACGAGAGCAAACAATAGAATTCTCATAAAGATTTTATTCATGGAATTTCCATTAACAGGAAGAATGACCCAGTCAACCAGGGTGGCTGATGCAAATTCAGGTTTAATGATAACCTTTCCTGTGATCTATAAACCCAAGTTCCTTCCTCTGTCAATAGTATCCATCTACCCGGCAGTTACTCTGAGTTCTCTTTGGTTTCTGGTCTACAATGGGCGATAGATATCCAGTACCCTTGAGTCACACCTGAAGACCCTGCTTCTTCACTTGCTGAAATACCAGTACCAAACTCAGGTTATCAACCCGGTCTTGCCTTCTCTCGACTTACCCGACTCTAAAGAGGCGGGGCTGCAGCCTTAATTTCGTTCAAAGATGGTGCTGAAGGAACTGGGTTATCTGTGAGGAATCCATGTGGCATGTTTTGAAAAAAACCTTTCTCCTTCAGGTAAGACAAACCCCTCTCCATCTTCAATAGTGTTAAAGTTTTGTTCGCCTGTATAAAACCAGTTTTTTACTGCATCAATAAGCAGGTCTTTTTCTATCTCTGTTAATATTTTGCTTCCGTCATGATAGTCGTCGTCCACGATATTCAAGCTTATGGAGTTAAATACCCACTCCTGACTATCAGGATTGTAAGAAAAACCACAACCAATAACAGAGCTATCTGGATATTCTCCAAAAACCGATTTATAAAGCTTTCCATGTATTTGTGACGGGAATGATGACTTGATACCTTTTATAGCCTGAGTCCTTTGAATAATAATGTAACCAGCCTTGCAATGAACTCCATTTTTTACCCAATCTAACTTGCCATCTGCGGAATAAAGCATGATGCCCGCTAAGCGTTCATTTCCATACAGGCTTTTAGGTTTGTAGGAATGACAGGATACGTGAAGAAACCTTAATGGTATTTGTTTGATGGGTTCTCCTCTCTCATAACGCGTAAGCAGTGAATTTATTTCCGCTTCTCCGTGATGCATAATGATGGTTCCTGAGCCACTGAATCTAAGCACGAGATGAATAGTGCTTTCATTTAAAATCTTATAATCAGAAAGGGTTTTGTTCGTTTCTCCTTCTAATTCGTTGCCACCAAAAACAAGTCTCATTTGATCAGGAGGGGTGCCCTCCTTATCGTGTATAAGTTCTTTTAAGTACTCAAGTCTTACATGGGGAGAAACGTAGAGTGTAATTATGTTTCCGTTAATGAATCTGCAGAAAATATATATTTTATCTGTTGCATTTAGATCTCTTAATCGTTCAGAAACTTCGTCAGAAAAATCATAATTTCCAATATAATTCGCCATGTACTCCATTATTTGATCAAGCTCTCTGTTTTTATAACAGGTTTCGAATGGATCTTCATAATCACCATACTTAACCATATGCTCAGCCAGTTTTTTTCGTTTGCGTAGCATAGCAACTATGGGCAGAGTCAAATACTGCCACTTTTCTTGCAGCATTACGGAAAGAAAAGAAGAACCCCCACTGCTAAGCTGATCATAATCTTTGAAAGACAATACACTGCCATAGCGGTTTAGGTAATCAACCACGGTTGGGTTTTCAATTATTTCTGACACTGGAGGAATGTCTGTATCGCCAGTTCGGTCAATATCTGTCAAAAGGACAGCAACACCATCAACCGTCTCTACCCAGGTTTTATAAGCTTTTTTCTCTTTTTTCCTGAGAACATCCAGCTTATCTAAATAAAAATGACGTCTACCCACTTTAAGCAAGTAATGGTGATGAGGTTCTGAAAAACTGGCATCTGCTTCCAACGGATCCTTTCCATCCTCTCCCTGCGGCGCTCCAGCTCCCTGTTTCTGAATACTACCACTCTTTGGCACTTTTGATGCGCTGGGCTGTGAATTGGTTGACTGACTGTTTGCTGACGCTTCACCAGATGGTGGTTGCTTTGATTGAGTACTCTGGCTTCCACCTAATTGATGAATCGCTGCTTCAGGAAGTAGGTTGTTGAGGGCATTTTGCAACGCGTCTATTTCAAAGTTTAAATCTAAATCCTGATGAGGTTGTTCCAAGATTGATGCAAGCTGCTCTTCAAGTGCGCCCTGCAAAGCCAGGCTGTATTCTCCCGACTGTACGATTTCAAGCAGTGCATCTATAAATGCCTCAAGACCAGTGAGCCTTGGTTTTAGCCACAACATCAATTCTCTTGTACTACTCATATGTTTTAATAATTGCTGATATTGCAAGGGGCTGAGAAACAGGTCATCAGTAGGCTGACCATTTATGTTAATAAGTAATCTAACACCTGATTCGTCATCCCTGCTTCCAAAGAGCCAGCTTTTTACTCTCTCGCTCGGCAGTATCCTGTTCCAATCCCAGTCCAACCTCATGACAGGCAATATATCCATACTCCAGTCTGTACTGACTTGTTGTGGAATCCAACCCGGTCGCTTTTTCCGGTAGTCATCGTCAAACCAAAAACCGCCATCGCTGTCAGGTGAATAATTCAAATCTGATTTTGGTTCAAGCACTCCTCCAATGAGATCTGAACTGGAAGAAGAAAGGTGGTTTTTGCTCTTTTTCTTTTTTTGGCTGACCGCCATTATCGGTTGGTCAGAAAACAAATATTGCCCAATCTTGTAGGGGTATTGCTCTAAAGTCGCTGGGGGGCAGAGACAAGGATTTTTAAGTGTTAAATATGATTGTGGATTCTTAATGACCAAACTGAAAGTATTTATTGGGGGGAAGTGGCCTAATCGCATCATATCAACAGGGGCTTCACCGTCTATACTAATCTCTTCTGAACACGCAACAATGTGTTGATAGGGTTCGGCAAATAATGTTATCGAAATTTGGTCTGAAGGTGATGTCCCCGGCTGAATTGATTTAACTTTTAAGCTGGATTTTACTTGATACTCCTGGTTTTCCAACAAAGGTGGAAGCCATTCAAGTGTCGTAACTTTTTCTGCATTAGCCAGACTTGGAAAGATATAGACTCCCCACAATATCACACCCCATTCTATAATTGACCAAGTGAAGTTCTTTATTATTTTTCCCCCGTTGTTATTTGTTTGTGTTTCATAAAAAAAATTCATAATACAACACCCAACCCTTTTATGGCGCTCATAATCTCATCCCGCCGGGTACTGGAAAGCTCAGCCCGTATAAATCCTCTTAATTCCTTACTTTTGATATCCAGAGCATCCGCCAAAATACGAGCGTCATACCCCTGATGGACCAGCTGCGCCTCAGTGCTACTCAGGTCATAAGCCAGTACTGATTTAACCCGCTCTTCGGTAACAGGCTTGATTCCGGCATGAAGGCCTTCCGTCAGCACCAAACTCAGATACTGGTTGATTTGCAGTGGTGTCGCCAGTGCTTCTGCCAAGTATTCAACAGCTTCCGGTTTGATGATGCTTTCTGGCTTCGTCTTTGGTTGAAGGCATTGGGTGAATAGCCACTGAATGTAATCCTTTTTGTGCTTGTGAAAGCTGTCCAGGGTGAAAGTGGTGGCTCTCGTGCCTATCTCTTCCATCATCGGGCGTTTGAGGTCATTGCTGAGTTTGGGGTGTCCTGTCAATACAGTCACCAACTCATCCAGACCGGGGCGCTCTGACTTGGCACCACAAGCAACATCCTGAAAAATCCTATTACATCCAGCTTCTTCAAGGGCTTCGATCTGGGGAGTTAGATTCTGGTCACGTGTACTGACACGGGCATAACCGAGTTTCATGGCAATTGGGAGGAAACAGCAATGTTCGTATTAGTCAATAACTGCCTGAAAAATAGACGGCAGATTGGTTGACGTCAAAGATGGACTTCAGGTTTTCGCCATGCTCTGTGGATTGGCTGACAAGGGCTTTGAGTTATTTGCAACTAAGCGGAAAAATGTGTCAGGGGAGGCGCAGCCCAACAGCAGCGAGCTATAGCCAAATAGCACATAAAAGCTCACGTGCTCTTGTCATGGCAACATAATACTTGGATATTTCAGAATCTTTTGCTGTTTTTTCAGGGCTTTTCATATCAGTGATGATAATAACGTCGTTTTCAATGCTCTTGAAATGCCTGATCTCTGCAAAGGTAATGGTTTGATGCGGAAAGTATCGGACAGCGTATTCATCCAGTGGAGTGATGAAGTGATTTTGGCTGACGGTCGGATGTGCTGCCTGTGATTGTCGGTAAGCCAGTGGTGACAGGATGGTGATTGATGATGCAGAGACCGCTACTAAAAATCTAACATAATCTGTAATTATGTAGACTTATCTACGCCGTC
>NZ_JAHHPN010000546.1:0-1390 GCF_024606325.1 Endozoicomonas sp. ONNA1 | reverse complement strand
TTGTCCACCTTCTGCTGAAGACTCCAGCCATCGGCCGCTTCCAGTTTTTGCTGAAGCTTGTAACTGAGCTTTTTCTTTTTCGATTCTGGCTGAGTTTGAATATTGGGTTCAGCTTTCGTTTGTGGCTTACTGGTTTGAGGCTCAGCAACCAGCTGATTTACCTCCCCTCCCTGTCTGAGCCAATCTTCAAAGCCGCCAACATATTCTTTAATCTTGCCATCAGGCTGGAATACGAGGGTACTGGAAACCACATTATCGAGGAATTCACGATCGTGACTGACCAGCAGCACCGTGCCCTGAAAGTCCACCAGCAGTGACTCAAGCAACTCAAGTGTTTCGACGTCGAGATCGTTGGTAGGCTCGTCCATCACCAGCAGATTAGCCGGCTTACTGAAGAGTCTCGCCAACAGCAAACGGTTTCGCTCTCCACCGGACAACGCCTTAACAGGAACACGACAACGATTAGCCGGGAAAAGGAAATCCCCGAGATAGCTGATTACGTGTCGACTGGCTCCGTTGATCATGATGCTCTCACGACCTTCAGCAACGTTGTCAATCACTGTTTTTTCAAGGTCCAGTTGATTTCTCAACTGATCGAAATAGGCCACTTCCAGCTTGGTACCTTCCTTAATGAAACCGGAATCCGGTTTAAGCTGCCCCAGCAAAATACTCAATAGCGTTGATTTGCCAGCACCATTGGCACCAATCAGACCGATCTTGTCTCCCCGGATCACTCTGAGATCAAAGTCTTTAATGATGTGCTGACCTTCCCAGGACTTTGCAATGTCCTTAGCTTCCAGCACCAGCTTGCCGGAACTGCCGCCCTGCTCCAGAGAGAAGCTCGCTTTACCCTGAACCACCCGACGCTCCATCCTTTCGCTTCGAAGTGCTTTAAGCGCTCTGACCCGGCCTTCATTACGGGTTCTTCGAGCTTTGATACCCTGACGAATCCAGGCCTCTTCCTGAGCCAGTTTTTTATCAAACAGAGCATTCTGTTCCGCTTCCACTTCCAGCGCGTGAGCTTTTCTATCCAGGTAAGTTTTATAATCGCAATCCCAGCTGGTCAGGATACCTCGATCCAGCTCCACGATCCGGGTAGCGAGAGACTGCAGGAATGAACGATCGTGGGTGATAAACAAAAGAGCCCCCTGAAAATCAAGCAGCTGTTTCTCAAGCCAGTCAATGGCAACAACATCCAGATGGTTAGTGGGCTCGTCCAACAATAACAGATCAGGTTCACACACCAGTGCCCGGGCCAGCTCAACTCTTCTGCGCCAGCCACCGGAGAGTTCTTTCATCTTCTTCTCTTCAGGCAGACCGAGTTTCTGAATCACTTTGTCCACCTTCTGCTGAAGACTCCAGCCATCGGCCGCTTCCAGTTTTTGCTGAA
>NZ_JAHHPN010000545.1:0-4425 GCF_024606325.1 Endozoicomonas sp. ONNA1 | reverse complement strand
ATAGCTCGCTATTCTCCTCACAAAACCGAATTTTCATCCTCAATTTTCTGCCGTCTTGGCTACGTGGTCTCCCAGACGGGGCCATTGTCGGTCAGGCTCCCGGAAACCCAGGCAGGTTATCTCCTTGAGGCCAGAACAAAGTACAAAAACATCTGGCGCAAAAGCCCACGAATCGCTCTCCCTCTCAAACAACCATGGTAAATTTAGTCAAGGAACGCCAGATTAACAAGCAGCTCAGCATACATTGAACGACATTTTTCCTGCGAGCCTTGGGCTTGTTTCTCTGAAAGACTTATAGATCAGGTTTAGCTATCCTCGGTGAATCGCCCAGTGCGGACCCGCAGACCAAGGTGCTGCAGGGGCCGGAGGTTAGAGATCCCCGGCTAACCGATTTATACCTGTTTCAAAAACTAAGTATTTAGCTATAGCGTCTTTTTTTTCTGCGTGGAGGGTTGCACTCAGAGTCAGTGCTATCAGTCTCTGAACTTTCTTGTGTGGAGCTATCCGTTTCTAAACTTTCCGGATCTGAACTTTCCAGACCTGAACTTTCCGATTCTGGACTTTCTGAGTCTGAACTTTCTGGGCCTGAAGACGGATTGCTACACTCCATTTCACCAGTCATTACATTAAATTAGCAAAATGGGCAGGATGTTTTTTTAAACCATTTTGCGATGCATTCACGGTGAAATTTATGACCGTACTCAAAAGTGCGCAACTTTCCATCATTAATTATTTCTAAACAAATTTCCGTTCGAGGCAGTTAAACCGCTCTTTCACCTCATGTTTGAATTGACCATGTTCTTTGTCTTACTGGTCAAACCTTTGGTGCATTTCACCACGGGTTTGACCCAAAGCATCAACTGCGTCAGTCAGGGTGTTGCGAGTATGATCAATCTTTGTCGGCTGAGGTTTTGCTTTGGCACTCAATGGCATAACTTCAATCTATATAAGTGAAGGACACAGATTAGCAGAGATTAACGGCAAGACACTTAATCCGGATAGGGCAGAGCCTGACAGCTTTGATCCGTCCCACACATCTTAGCTCTGTAATGATCTTTAAGATAACGGCCTTCGTTCGACGGCTTAGTTGTTTGGCAGTCACTCTCAGTTTGGCCATTGCCATCTCAGCAAATGCGGAAGTTCGTCAACAGTCATACCATTAACGCCAGCGGCTCCTTTATTACCTTGAAGCTGCTAAGTACCGGTACCAGATTATTCCTCTCAAGTAGCCGCACCATCACAGGTGAACAAAAGATGGATTTGGATTCAATCGGGTCTCCCGTTACCAGTTCCCCCCCTGGATAATCCAGAGACAACGACAGTTGTTTAACAACTGTCATCCGAAATCACTTCCCCGACAATTACTCTCCAATATCTGTTCAGACCTTCAGGGGCGAGATTCAACTACAATGCCTTCTGCTGACAAGGCAATGGATGGTCTGTTGCAGGAGCCATTTTCGGTCTTCTGTATTGCGGTCAAGCAGAATGATTCCTTTGTCAGATGCTCCCTCAACAAAATGCCGACCTCCCGATGTATGACACTTAACTTTCCTCGCGCAGACCCTGCCTCACGGCAACGCCCTTGCTCTTGCGCTAACCTCCGGCTCTGCGAATACCTGATCTTCACTTCTCAAGTTAAGTGCCATGCCCGGCACACGCGCCTGGTTCAGCCGCGCCGCCGACGTCGTCGGGTGGAGAGCAAAGCCCGGAACGAACTTGAATCATTTGTTATGTGGCGTTTTATGGTCTACTTTTGCGAGATTCATCAAAAAAGAAATCATAGAATCAATCTCAGGATCCATATATTATGGTATTTATTTACAAAGCGTTATTTATTCTTTCCGCGATAACTTTCAATCTTTTTATATTCAATGCTTCTGCTTCTGAGCAGATAAACTTTTTTATATGTTCAGCTAATGAAAATAAAAGTCAATATGCTGTTATTGAAAGAAAAACAATTGATAAGAAAATCTTTAATGATGACTTTGATAACAATTGGTCTGTAATTAATCAGCTTGCTCCGTTTTTTCTTGTCAGGGGCCATTACATTCCCAGCTCCTGTGAAATAGTTAATTTAAAAAACTTAACTAATGAATTTCCATATTTGAAAGATAGCATCAAGCGATATTTGACTTTAGAAGATAGTAAAGATAACAAGGAGCCATTAATAGTAGTATTGCCTACTCAATTGACCAATTCAGATTCTATTAATAAAGTTCGTCCAGCAATAATTGCTACGAGCCTTACCTTTGCAATTTTATGGGGGCTTGGTTCTTCATATTTAGCACCTGGCTGTTTAATGGTTTTTATAACCTGTGCATTCAGGCCTGAACAATGCCAGACAGTTTTGGAAAATTTTTCCGATTTCTTCTCTGAACTATGGACAAAAGCGACATCACGACAATCTACATCTATGTCAGGAACGGGACATAGATTGGGAAATTAGCCACATAAGGAGCCAGTAGAAAAATCAAAGAACAAAGCCGTAAAACTTGCGGCTCCTGTTATTAGCGAGTGCTGACCTTCAGACTCCCTGTTAATTTATAATTTTTCCACTCTGGCTTATGACCAGTCTGGGAACCGTTCAGAACACTGCAGGCGCTTCTGGCTGAGCAAGCAGTTTGCGCCTCTGGTAAAAGAACAGGTGCTGTTTGATATCGTGCTTTTTACCCCAGCCAGAGGCCGAAAGTCCGGATTTTTGCCAGTCGTTCATTCGTTCTTGCCAGACTAGCTGTTTTGTTTGCGCTCTATAGGTTTCATAGATCTTTCCGTTTTGAAACCTGAAGTATTAAGGGATATGGCTTTCTTTGTAATGTGGGGTTAATTTACCGTTTATGAACAAACGAAAAACGTGTGGTTGGAGTGAGGAGTACCTTTGTCACGTTCTTGGACTGGTTAAATAATGTTCATGCATTTGCCCTGGCCCCTTGACGGAGTTACGACTCACATGTGTTTGTTATGTTGCTACTGTTTGGCTCTCGACTGAACTAAAATGGTTGCTGAGAGTAACAGAGCCAAAGGTATAGCCAAGGGTTGTAAACCTTCTGAAATAAGTGGCTCATGGCGATAATGAGATATTTTTTTTGTAAACACGCCTTGTGCCGTATTGAAATCAAAATGCACCTCATTAGTTGATTTTTTGTATTTTATTTCTACAGGCTCGAATAAATACTCTCGAGCTTTAGTAATGGATAAACCCGGTCTGTCTCCAGCAGAATCAAAAATTATTAACTCACTATTGTCATTACAGCCACCACAACATTGACTATCAGATCTATCACTCCCCGGACGGTAGGGACATTGATCACAATTTACAGGTTGAGCTTTGATTGTCAACTGATTTTCATCGCCACTAAATCTAGTAACACGAAAAACAGGAGTTATTCCTTTATTAGAATTACTTAATTTAAGAGTTGGAATATCCAACCAAATAATTGAATTTTCTTTTAACTCAGATATTGCATAATTTAAGGAAACTCCAGAAAGTAAACAATTATCAATTAATAATGCAAAAAATGAAGTTTCTCCTAAATAAGGAAAACTTACTTGAGGACATAAACTCTGGTTGTCTGTAAATGAGAACTTTTCGGGATGATCCCACATTTCTGATTGAGGCATTGAGTTATCAGATGATTTACAACTAATTTGGCTGGTATTTATACCAGTTGTAACCTCTCCTTCAGCTATCAATGAATAACTATCATCTTGATTCTTAAATGTTGTCTGGAAAAAAGTAGTCAATGCGTGAGTGCTTTGCACTTGAATCAACGAACAAAGCAACACTGAATCCAGCAAGAAGGGGTGATGATGTATTGAGTTTTGATAAAACACAGCTAACCTCCTTTCCTTGAGCATTCAAGAAAATGGTCTATGCATAGACATATTAAGATATTTAGAGGATTTTGCCTGTATTTTTGCAACATAATCGGGATAGGGCATAGCATCACGACTCTGCTCACCGAGTAAAAGGAGCTACAAGTTGTAACTCCCCCCCCAGTCGAGTCGCCCAAGGGAACCTCCCCCTCAGCATCGGGTAGAAGGAGCTAAAAGTTATAACTCCAACCCCCTCAGATCCCAGCGTGCGGATTTCCCGCACCGGGCTCTTCGACATTTGACTTACAGCACTGCATTAATACGCAACTTCCAGAAGGGGGATTCTTATCTTCGGTTTCAGTAACGGCATAATCTGTTTAAGGCGATTGAATGCCTCCCAAGTCACCTTGCCCTTTCGGCTTCGCTTACTGAGCATCCTGCGCCAATATCTCTCCATAAACCGATACACCTTGCAAAGGCTATGAAAGTTCCCTTTCCGGTTGCGAGTACAGTAATGGGTGAATCCAAGGACATAGCCCCCCCATCTTTGATCCCGAATTTTCAAACAGCAGCTTTGGTTACAGACCGGGAAGATCTGCACAAGATGCCGTG
>NZ_JAHHPN010000544.1:0-3595 GCF_024606325.1 Endozoicomonas sp. ONNA1 | reverse complement strand
TGATCCATACGTTCGGTGAATTTTGAGTCCATCTGATCCATACGTTCGGTGAATCTGGCATCCATCTCATCAAAGCGTTTGTCGGTCCGCATAAAACCGGCATGAGTTGCGGCAGTTAATGCGTTGACGTGATCCTTAACGGATTCCACATCATTTTTAACATCAGCAATGTCGTTTATAACGTCTGCGACATCGAGCTTTAACCCGGTTATATCATTCTGATTGGTCAGGGCGATATTTTTGATTTCTGCACAGACCTTTGCGAGGCTATGCACGTCGGCGTCGAGATTTTTATGTTGCACTTCCAGTATGTCGAGTCTGGCTTCAATAGATGACATAAATAAATACTGCCTTGGTGTAGTAGAAACATTATTGAGTCGAACTCTCAAAATAGCAGACTTTTTCCAGAGGAGAGTGAATCCGGTGATTAAGGTTCTTTTTTTTGCCAGCTACCGCGAAAAGCTGGGTATAGACAGGCTGGAGCTGACTGAGATGCCAACGAATCTTTCTGCACTTCGTGACCTGCTCTGCGAAAAAGGGCAGGATTGGCAGGAAGTCGTTAAAGACCCAAGTACCCTGGTGGCTTTGAACCAGACTATGACCCGCAAGGATTTTGAAATAAAAGAAGGCGACGAAATTGCCTTCTTTCCTCCGGTCACCGGAGGGTGATCATGATCTCAATACAGAAGGATGATTTTGATCCGGGTTTTGAACAGGATCAGCTCAGCGACAATACCGGTACCGGGGCTTTGGTGACCTTCACTGGATTGGTGAGGGATGAAAACCTCGGGGACGATGTGGGAGGACTGTATCTGGAACATTATCCGGGTATGACAGAGAAGTCACTCAGGGACATTATTGATGAAGCCGCCGAACGCTGGCCACTGCAAGCCATCAGGGTGATTCACCGGGTCGGGCAGCTTCAGCCGGGTGACAGAATTGTTTTTGTTGGTGTGGCCAGTGCTCACCGCAAAGCGGCGTTTGAGATCTGTGAGTTTGTCATGGACTACCTGAAAACCCGTGCGCCTTTCTGGAAGAAGGAAACCACTCCTGAAGGTGATCGCTGGGTGGATGCCCGTGAGTCTGATGAAGAGGCGGCAAAGCGCTGGGGGCAGACATCGTTGTGACGTATTGGCTGGGTATTCTGACACTGTTGTTTAGCATAAGTGCAACCGCTGCTAATCTTCGAGTGGCGGTGTCTGCTAACTTTAAACCCGTTTTAGAACATCTGGCTGAACAGTTTAAGCGTCAGACCGGACACAAGTTGACTGTCTCTTCAGCATCGACTGGCGTGCTGTACCATCAGATTATGCGTGGTGCTCCCTTTGATCTTTTTTTCTCAGCCGATCAAGCCAGACCCCTGAAGCTGGAAAACAATGGCAAGGCGCTTTCTGAAAGTCGAAAAACATACGCCTATGGACGTTTGGTTCTTTGGGATCGAACAAAGGATAAAGAGCCATCTTCAATTGAGCAGCTCAAAGACTGGCATGGTAAGTTGGCTATTGCTAACCCTGCAACCGCTCCCTTCGGTCTGGCTGCCAGGCAGTCTCTGGAAAAGTCAGGTTTATGGGAGAGTTATCAGGGGCGGCTGGTGCAGGGAGCCAACATTCAGCAGGCATGGCAGTTTGTGGCCAGCGGTAATGTTGACATGGGGCTGGTTGCCTTATCCCAGCTTTCAGAAAAAGAGCTGAAGCGAATCAGCTATGTGCCAAAAACGCTCTATGAACCGATTCGTCAGGATATGGTGATACTGAAAAGTACAGAGCACAAAAAGATAGCTCAGGCGTTTTCGGCGTTTGTGTTGTCTGCCTCGTCCCAGAAATATATTGCTGAGCATGGCTATTTTCCTGCCATCCGGGATAAGACGAAATAATGCTGACCACGGCCATCTGGCTGACCATGAAACTGGCTGTGCTGACAACACTGCTGTTGATGCTGGTGGGAATACCCCTGGCCTGGAAACTGGCCAATATGAGAAGCCGCTTTCGGCCATTAATAGAAGCTATTGTCGGTTTGCCACTGGTGCTACCGCCCACGGTACTCGGTTTTTATCTGTTAATTGCCTTCTCGCCAGACAATACCTTGGGCCAATGGTGGGTTGATTTAACGGGGTCAACACTGGCATTCAGTTTTTCAGGGCTGGTGGTGGCTTCTGTGCTGTATTCATTGCCATTTGTCGTGCAACCTCTGCAAAGAGCGTTTGAGCAGTTGGATCATGGTCTTCTTGAAGCAGCCTCCATGCTCGGGGCCAGTCGGATTGACCGGTTTATCAATATTGTTTTGCCAAATTCTCTCAGAGCACTCTTGTTGGCTGCCTGTATGGGCTTTGCTCATACGGTGGGTGAATTTGGTGTGGTGCTGATGATTGGCGGCAACATTCCCGGAGAAACTCAGGTGTTGTCCATTGCTTTATACGACGCGGTGGAAACACAACAGCTGGGCCAGGCACATGCTATGGCAGCGGGCCTGCTAATGTTTGCGCTTGTGATGCTGGTAGTTTTGTACAGTATTGATAAAAGACAAGTGTCGGAAGTGAGTAACCGTTGATGTTGAAACTGGATATTCAACTGCCTCGGGATCGGTTCGATCTTGCCATCCATACCGCTCTGGAGCTGGATGCTGTCTGGGGTATTATGGGTGCGTCGGGCTGCGGCAAAACCTCTCTGCTCAGGGCCATTGCCGGACTGGAAAAACCGGTTCAGGGTCGGATACAGTTTGATGATCAGGTCTGGATGGACAGCAAACAGGGTGTCTTTGTTCCCCCTGAACGACGCAGGATAGGTTATATCTTTCAGGAGGCGCGTTTATTTCCACACTTGAGTGTTCTGGGTAACCTTCAGTTTTCCATGAAACGTGCAAGCTCCGGTCGCCGGGGATTAACCTTTGTTGAAGTCGTGGATCAATCGGGTGTTGGCCACTTGCTGAATCGTGGGATTGAAACACTGTCCGGCGGAGAAAAACAGCGTGTAGCCATTGCCCGCACTTTGTTGAATGCACCAAAATTGCTGTTAATGGATGAGCCTCTGGCTTCTCTGGATTGGGATTCCAAGGCGACGATATTGCCTTGTTTAAGAAATATTCATCGAGCTTTTAACATACCGATTATTATGGTCAGTCATTCAAGAGAAGAAGTGGCCCGTCTGGCTGACAGGGTTTTGTTACTGCATCAGGGATCTGTGACCGGAAAAGATCAGAGCCAGACGTTGCTCAACAGTGCACTGGCCGTTGATGATCGGCATGAGCCTCTGTTATCCGTGCTGGAAGCAGAAGTGGTTGATCATGATAAAGACTATGGGCTGACCGTTCTGAGTGTCGAAGGTCATCCGCTGCAGGTGCACGAGGCTGGATTGGCCTTGGGGTCAACAGTACGAATGATTGTCCCTGCCCATGAAGTGAGTATTGTGCTGGATGATTTTTGCGACACCAGTGTTTTGAATCGTTTACCGGTGGTGATTGATTCAATACAAACCAGGGACGACTGGCATCAGTTAATTACGTTATGTCTGGGTGAGCAGACTTTAATGGCTCTGGTGACACGAAAGTCGGTGGATCGGTTGTCGCTGAAAATTGGGATGAAGGTGTTTGCTCATTTTAA
>NZ_JAHHPN010000543.1:0-3289 GCF_024606325.1 Endozoicomonas sp. ONNA1 | reverse complement strand
GTTAAGGGTTGCAGGATTTCCAGGTAGAGCCTTTGCATATAGTCGAGTCTCAGCACCCCTGACAGTGGTTGCAACCGGACTGTATACTGTTCCCAGAGGCTCTCATCCGACAATGACTTCAGCCGCTTGGCGAAATAGACAAAACGCTCCCTGTCTTCATCGGAAGAAAACAAAGCCGTTGCCTTATTTAACACGGGCAAAGGCACGGTTTTATCCGCATGATGCCAGAAAAAAATCCGATCCTTTTCGCTGGTCTGAAGGTAGCGCTCGACGCCCTTTCCCCCATAAGAAGACAGAAGCTTTATCAATGATTCCAGCATCAGAACGGTTTCAGTGTTTTCATGTATTTCAAGAAATTGTTTTAAAACCGACCAGTTTAGTGACCAGCCCGGCTTAGGGGTGGCGAGATAGAGAGCGACCGTTTTTATCTGGTGATTGAATTTATCATCTTCTTCAGCTCTTTCATTATCTGAATCGCTGTCTTCTGAAGTGAATTCTCTAAACAGGCTCTTTTTCAGTTGTGTTTCCCGGTATTGCAGTTCCTCAATGGCAGGTAGCCCTTCTGATGCCCAGAGCCTGGCCATAATTTGCAGGAGTAGGTGATTGGGGGCTGTCCAGCAACTTGTCCAGTCCATCACTTGTTTCACTGCCTTATATTTGAGCACGCCTTGACCATTGTTCATGGAAGAAAAGGCGCGGAAGCACTCCATACTGAACTCACCATTTTTTTCTCTCCATTCAGACCAGTTCAGTACCTCTTTCACTTCCTCATATTTTGGCATACGTCTGGTGTAGTACATTAATGAGAAAGAGTGTAATAGCTCCATATTGAACTCGCCATACTTGTCTTTCCATTCCGGCCAGCTCAGTACCTTTATCACCTCACTCTGTTTGGGCATGCCTTTGCCATGATTCATAGACGAGAGGGCGCTGAACAACTTCCTATTGAACTTGCCATCCTTGCCTCTCCATTCCGGCCAGCTCAGTATCTCTATTACCTCATTATGTTTGGGCATGCCTCTGCCATGATTCATAGACGAGAAGGCAAGGAACAGCTCAATACTGAACTTGCCATCTATGCCTCTCCATTCCGGCCAGCTCAGTATCTCTATCACCTCATTATGTTTGAGCATGCCTCTGCCACGGTTCATAGACGAGAGGGCGAGGAACAAGTTCATATTGAACTTGCCATCTTTGTCTTTCCATTCCCGCCAGCCCAGCACCGCTTTCACTTCCTCATGCTTGGGCAAGCTTTTGCCATTATTCATTGACGCAAAGGAAGAGAATACAGCCAGAGTCGCTAAATATTCGAGTTCATCCTGACTGCGTTGGGCAAAATCAAGGATATGTTCTTCTCTATTCTCCAGCATGTTGGTCAGTATGCTGGTACTTTCGACGGTTTCATGAAGGTGCTCAAAAAATACGATCGCATTACGGAAGAAGCCATTAAAAGACCTTCTTTCTACATGGCTAAGTAGCCTGTAAAAAGAGTGTTTGACAGTGATGTTTTTTTTCTCGAATACCTTCATCAGGGTTTTCGCTTTTTCCAGCTCTTGCTCAGTTAATTCGTAATGGATATTTTCTTTTACTTTTTCCAGTGGGTTATCTGTAACTTGAGTTTTTGCCCTTTTTCTTAGTTTGTCCGCTGGTGCTCCTGAAGCAACGACTTTCAAAGTATTTCTCTTTTTATCCAGGCCATTCTTTTCTATCTGAACAGGTTCCGATGAATCAGGCTCTGTTTCTTCCGGCGTTCGTCCAGCTCCTTTATTATCATGAGTGTCCGACAGGCACTTATCGCATAAAAACACTGAAGCAGCTGCATCACCGGCTATACGACGTAATTCCTGAGTATTCAGTGCATTGTTACACCTTGAGCATGTAACAACCGAATTTTCTTGATCCTGCTCAGCTGAGGGTTTCAGTGGGTCATCGCCTCCATCACCACTGCCGCCTGTCGAACCGGTTTCCTGGTTATGGGCTGCGGTTCCACTCATCTGGCCGGATTGGCCAGTCTGACCTGTTGTTGCGGTCATTGATGCATTGGCCTGTCTGGAGGGTTGACCTTTTTCTCCGTTATCCGCCTGACGACCAGAATATTTGCCAGAAACGATCTCACGGTAAACACTGAGTTCGTGATCATTCTGTGCCAGCAATGCCTGAATCAGAACCGGATGCATCGTGGCAGGGTCTGAGCTTTCCAGATCAAGTAGATCCGCTTCAATAACCATGATCCGGTCTGACATTATCCGGGCCAGAATGGTTTGGCCTTTTATAATCGACCATAGTCGTTTAATTCGCAAGATTCGAAGCAATTGTTTTTTTTGTTGCAGGCATTTTTGAACAGGGTCAGGAACGAGGTTAAGGTCAGGCTGGGGCTCTGGGTCAGGAGTCCGGTTGTTTCCGTCAGGTGGCTCGTCGTCATCAACTTCCCCGGCAGCACCCAAGGCGATCAGTGCCTTGCAATGGTTCTCCGGGTATTCATGTAACACAGCCTTCAGGTCAATGCGGTGTTTTTGCTTTATTGGCCAAATCGGTAGAGGAGGCAATGGGAGAGGCGCAAGTGGACTTTTATTCGGTAGTAGCTGGAACAAGCTGAGGGCGAACTGCATAAATTCAACTGACAGAGAGTTGGGCTGTTCAGGTTCAGCCAGCATATTGGTAGAGAGGAAATGCGCTGGTACCGGGCTTGAGCCGACTAATCCCAGAGCGGGCAGCGACTCCCCATACATTATGGTTACTAACAGAAGCAGTGATCGGACCATCGAGTGGGCAGTTTCGTTTTTTTGTGGCTCTCTCCTGGACCCGAGCTTAAAAAAAATCAACATCCGAGACCTCATTCGCTATTGGAAATATTTCGTCATTTTCACGACGTCCGGCGTAATGTACAGGCTCATTAACTGACCTCTACCATTTGCACCGGAATGTATAGCACTGCAATGACCAGCCTGCCATGAAGGGAGTTAGCGAAAAGCTTTTTTTGGTATTAGAAAAACTATAATGGTTTTGTCACCCCGGGTTTCAAATTTACAGTTCTGTGCTCATCCCTGAGTTCATCGCTTTTCTAAAACCAAATCTTACGACAGTTGTTAGGAATAAAACATCGGCGTTTCAGTAAAATTTCAGCACGTTTGCCGTAGATGAAAGAATCTATGAACCACTCTGTTTTAGTTTCTTGCCCCTTATCCTCTCGTCTATCCTCACTGCTCGTATCCATAGAAAAAATAAGGATAGAATCATTAAAAGTCTACTCTTGCACGTATTGGTCTTTGTGCCTTTCGTCTGCCCGGTT
>NZ_JAHHPN010000542.1:0-22075 GCF_024606325.1 Endozoicomonas sp. ONNA1 | reverse complement strand
AGAGTGACAATCAAAAGACAATATTCGTATAAATAATTACAGCCGGGCTTAAATGGTTTTTTAACGGTAAAGCACACTTACTTTCTTGATCTATCCTTCCTCTCTGTAAACCAGAACTCAAGGATAGAATGATTGAACACTCACTCCTTGCAGCACCGCAGTTACTGCTTCTTTTGTTGTCTGTCATCTGTCAGGCCCAACCGTTGACTGAACGTCATATTGTCGAGCTTGAACAGAATACAGCTTATCCAAACCATAGCTATTCTATAAAGCGTGGGCGGTATACCTTATCGGGCAATTTGTCAGTTATTGCCCACACAAACGGTTATACAGAACCAGATTCGCTGCCTGATGACAAACCACATAAATCCGGCGGTTACGGGGTCAAAACGCCTCTGAATGAACCGATTTCATGGCAATGGCTTTACGCCACCAGCCTGCTGGTAGGTTACCAACTGATCCTTACAACCAAAGACACCTCTCTTAGCTCCATCCCTTTTTCATGGCTGCCTATGGAAGTGGCTATCATCGTCGGCTGGCTTTTGAAAAGCCATGGGTACCACAATTCACCGTTCCCTCACCGGGTCGAACAACAAGACGTAAGTCACCCCCCCCCTATTTGCCACGATCACTATGATGATGGATTCCGGACATAACCAATCACATGGCAAACCATCAGAATCATCCACTCAAGAAGCTCCGACAGCCATTCACCCTGAGAGTTTTTTCACTACCCTCTGGTATTCAGGCTCTGGCGAGGGTAGCGAAGATCCTCAACAAAACTTACATACTTTGGGTTTAAATTGTTTTATCTATCCCTGTCATGGCATTTGTCAATTACGACTATTCCGGGATCACAGAGAGCCTGATGAATGGCTGCTGAATTTCGAAGAAAATGGGTTGGACCTCACAGGAGCAACACCCGAGCAAAACCCATGTTCTCATTTGGCCTATGGATGCTGCTCTGGTCGCATAATTCACGTTGATCCGAACAGCGATGCAACCCTCAGGCAAGACGAGCTTTTGAAAGCACTCGATAATCCGGATCCTATGCATTCCGAATGCAACCCTGATCAACTATTTGAGTTGCTATTTGAGCCACAGGCCCATGACATTGACCGCAACCCAGACATTAGCGAAAACTCTATAGATGGGGTCGCCTCAGATGGGGTCGCCTCAAACTCAATGAGTGACGGGATAGTCTCTACAACTCCCCCTATCGGGCAACAAACCTGCGACGTGATAGTCGTTAAGAAATGTGGCCAGCTGCAGCCATGCGGGAAGCTCTTTCATGATGCCCGATCCCTATCACTTCACAAAAGCGAAGTCCACTGCGGACAAAAAATGTGTGACACGCCCGTGGTCCGGGAAGATGGCCAGCAGCAGACATGCGGAAGGGTCTGCAAAAATGCTCGAGCCTTGACATATCACAAAACAAGACACCACAACAGGCCACCAATCTGCGAGCAGACAGTGGTTGGCGAGGATGGCCAGCAGCGGTTATGCGGGAAGCTCTGCAAGAATACTAAAGCCCTGATCAGTCACAAAAGAAAAAAACACAACGAGCAGCAAATCTGTGAAGAAACAGTGGTCGGGGAAGATGGCCAGAGGTCGCCATGTGGAGCAGTCTGCAAGAATACTGAGTCTCTATCATCTCACAAAAGCACATACCACACTTTGCAACAAACCTGTAACGCCACCGTGATCGGGCAGGACGGCCAGCAGCGGCCATGCGGGCAAGCTTGCGAGAACGCTGCTGTCCTGTGGCTTCACAAGAGGGCCTTCCACAGCGGTCAACAAACCTGTGACGTAACTGTGGTGGGGAAGGATGGCCAGCCGCGGCCGTGTGGAAAGCTCTGCAAACATATTAAGTCTCTGACGGATCACAAAAGAAGATACCACACCGAACAAAAAATCTGTGACGAGACCATTGTCCGGGAAGATGGCCAGCAGCAGCCATGCGGGCTGGTCTGCAGGAGTACTTATGCCCTGTGGGCTCACAAAAGGGCTTTCCACAGTAGTGAGCAAACCTGTGACGAAACCGTGGTTGGGAAGGATGGCCAGCAGCAGCCATGCAAGATACTCTGCAAAAATATGCAGGCTCTGACGGAACACAAAAGAAGATACCACACCGGACAACAAATCTGTGACTTGACCCTGTTCCGGAAAGATGGCCAGCAGCAACCATGCGGGAAGGTCTGCAAAAGTGCCAGAACCCTCTCGGATCACAAAAGAAGAATCCACGGAGGGCTAAAAACCTGTATTAAAACAGTCGTCGGGGAAGATGGTCAGGAGTTTCTGTGCGGGAAGATCTGCAATAATCCTCAGGCCCTGTCGGATCATATAAGAAGAACCCACACAGGACAAACAATCTGTGACATAACAGTTGTCGACAAAGATGGACAACCGCAGCCATGCCGTAAGCTCTGCAAGAGTGCTCAAGCCCTGACAGAACACAAAAGAAGAGCCCACACCAAACAAGCAATCTGTGACATGACAGTGGTCGGGAAAGATGGACAACCGCGACCATGCCTAAGGCTCTGCAAGAGTGCTCGAGTCCTGGAGGAACACAAAAGAAGGCGTCACAAACGCAAGTTTGTTGATATGGGCGAGAACGATGACCTCAATCCTTGATCTGACACCCACCCTGATTATGAGGGACAAAATGATTAAACACTTACTCTATGCGGCACCACTGTTGCCGATATTTTTGTCGTCTGTCGCCTATCAGGCCGAACCGTTGACGGAATATTTTATTGTCGACTTTAAACAGAATACAGTTTTTTCAAACCCGGGCTTTTCTATAGAACCTGCCCCACATAGCTTGTCGGGCAGACCGTCAGTTGTTGCTGACACAAACAGCTGTGCAGGATCAGACTCACCTCCTGGTGACAAACCACATAGATCTCGCGGTTACAGTGTCAAAAAGCCCATGATTGAGTCGATTTCCTGGCAGTTGCTTTACGCAACCGACCTGCTGGTTGGTTACAAACTGATCCTGACCTGCAAAGAGGCCTCCCGGAGCTCTACCCCTCATTCATCCCTACCCGAAGCGGTTGTCGCTATCGGTTCGCTTTTAAGACGTTATTGGTACCTCGATTCATCGATGTTTGCCCCGATTGAAGAACAAATTGAACAACAAGAGGCAAGTCAGGAGAACCCCTTTGCGATCACCACTATGATGTTTGGCTCCGGACAAGCCCGACAGCAGGGTCGGCCACCAGAATCATCGGGACAACCAGTCCGGCAAACCACGCCCCACCCCACAGACTATTTCGCCAGCTTCCCCTATTATGACTTTGACGACGGCAACGGCCCCCCCCCCCAAACACCTGCATACCTTCGGTTTAAATTGTTTCGTCCATCCCTGTTACGGTGTTTGTCAATTCCGATCATCATTCGATATCAGAGAGTCTGATGAATCGCTGTTCAATTTCTTAGAAAACAGGTCAGACCCGACAAGAACAACACCCGAACAAAGCTCATGCCCTTATTTGGCTAATGAACGCGGCTACCATTACCTGAGTCATTCAGGTCCTCAAAAGTCTGCACAGCCCAAGCAAGCTGATCTTGTCAAAACATTGAGTTTTCTCATTCCCATTGAAATCAAGCGCAATTTTGACCCGTTCTCTGAGTCAGAGGCCCATGGTATGGGTATGGGTGGCAACCCAGCTGACAGCCGCAACCCTTCAGGCTTAATGAGAGCCGCGGTAGCCTCTGTAACGGCCCCTGACTGGCAACTAACCTGTGACGTGATAGTGGTCGGGGAGGATGACCAGCTAAAGCCATGTGGGGCAGTCTGCAATAATCCTAAAGCCCTTTCATCTCACAAAACCAGAGCCCACACACGGCAAAAAACCTGTGACGTAACTGTGGGTTGGGAATATGGCCAGCCAGTGCCGTGCGGGATGGTCTGCAAGAATGCTAATACTCTGTGGGATCACAAAATAAGAGTACACACCGGGCAACAAACCTGTGACACGACAGTGATTGAGGAAAATGGCCAGCAGCGGCCGTGCGGGAGGATCTGCGAGAATGTTAAGGCCCTGTCGTGTCACAAAAGCAAAGCCCATTCTGGACAAAAAATCTGCAACGTGAAAGTGTTCGGGAAAAATGGCCAGCAGCAGCCATGCGGGACGGTCTGCAAGAATGCTGGAGAGCTGTCGGATCACAAAATCAGAATCCACAGCGTTCAAAAAACCTGTGAAGTAATAGAGGTCGGGGAAAATGGGCAGCAGCGACGATGCGGGAAGGTATGCAAGAATGCTAAAGCTTTGTCGAATCATAAAAAAAATACCCACATCGGGCGACATACCTGTGACGCGACAATGATCGGAGAGGACGGCCATCAGCGACCATGCGGGAGGGCCTTCATAAGTAATAAATCTCTGTCGGCTCACAAATCAAAAGTCCACAGTGGAGCAAAAACCTGTGACCTTATCGTCGTCGGAGAGAATGGCCGTCAGCAATCCTGCCGGACGGTCTGCCAGAATGCGCTAGCCCTGATGAATCACAAAAAAAAAACACATCAAAAACGCAAGCACAATAATGTAGACCAGAATGGTGAACTCAGGCTTAAAACAGGCAAAGCAAATAAGTAATGCCAGCCCTTTCATGAGGCTTTGACCGATACCAACTTTGTCTTTTAAGAAGGCCTTCGAAACAAAAACACACTTATTATCTTGATCTATCCTTCCTCTCTACCGTCTGGAATGCGGGGATAAAATTATTAAACATTCATTCTTTCCGATACCGCTGTTGCTGATACTGGTATCCTCTGTCGTTTGTCAGGCAGAGCTTCTTATTGTTGAGTTTAAAGAGAATGCAGTTTTTCCAGGACAGAGCTTATCTATAAAGTGTGGCCTGCATAGACTGCCGGGCAGCCAGATAGCCTTTGCCGACATAAACATCCATGCAAGATCGGACTCACCGCCTGAAGACAGGCCAGACACATCTGGCCGTTACGGGGTCATGACACCCCTTATTGAGCCGATTTCGTGGCAGTTACATTACGCGTCTCATCTACTGGTTGGTTACGAACTGCTGATCCTGACAACCAAAAACGCTCTTCCAGGCGCAGCCCCTTGTTCATGGCTGCCTTTAGAAGCGTTTGTCGCTATCGGTCGGCTTTTAGGAAGTTATTGGGACACCGATTCACCGCTGTTGAACCCGATTGAGCAACACACTGAACAAAAAGAGGTGAGTCAGGATAATCCGTTTGTGATCACCACTATGATGTTTGGTTCTGGACAACCCCTGCAGCAAGGCCAGACATCAGGACCGTTCGTCCAGGAAAACACAGCAGCAGCTTCCTTCACTGGAAGTTCTTTCAATCATCCCCTATATTCTGACTCTGGCGGCGGTAACGCAGGCCCTCAACATCACTCACATACCTTGGGTTTAAATTGTTTCATTCACCCCTGTCATGGCGTTTGTCAATTCCGACCATCATCCAATAACGGAGGACCTGATGAATGGCTGCAGAACTCCGAAGAAAATTTCCCAGACCACAAGGTAGCCAGCCTCGAACAAAGCTCATGCCCACATCTTGCTAACGGGCGCTGCTTTAGTTGCATAAGTCATTTTGATCCTGAAAACTCTGGCTACTCTTACCAACAAGACGAACTTTTCGAAGCATTCGATTATTTCGCCCCGATTCAACTCCAATACATTAATGACACCCCTGTTCACTCAATGATTACCGGTTCAGTTCTTATAAATGACGCCCCTTTCGGGCGACAAGCCTGTGATGTGCCCGTGACCGGAGAAGATGGCCCGCAGAAAACATGCGGAAAGGACCACAAGAATGCCCGGTCTCTGCCGACTCACAAACGCAAAATCAACAAGAGTAAGAAAACCTGTGACGTGATCGTGATCGGGGAAGATGGTCAGCCGCGGCCATGCGGAAAAGCCTGCATACATTATCTGGCTCTGTCCTATCACAAAAGAAGGGACCACAGCGGGCAACAAATCTGTGACGTCATTGTGATCGCAGAGAACGGTCAGCAGCGTCCATGCGAAAAGGTCTGTAAGAATGCCAAGGCCCTGACGGATCACAAAAGCAAGTACCACACCGGGCAAAAAGTCTGTGACGTGATCGTGGGCACAGAAGATGGTCGGCATCGGCCATGCTGGCTGATTTTCGACAATGCAAAAAAACTCTCGGATCACAAAAGAAAATGCCACACCGGGCAAAAAACCTGTTGGGTGTCCGTGGTCACAGAGGATGGCCATCAGCGGCCGTGCGGAAAACTCTGCAACAATGCCCGCGACCTGTTGGTTCACAAAAGAAGACACCATTGTGTGCAAAAAGCCTGTGAGCTAACCATGGTCGGGGAAGACGGCGATCGGGGGCCATGCGGAAAGCTCTGCAAGAATGATCATGCCCTGTCGGAACACATAAGAACTCATGGAAAACGCAAGCGCCTTGATGTGAACCAGAACGATGACCTCAATCCTTTAGCTGAGCCAACCTTTCTCGAGAGATAGAATTATTAAACACTCACTCCTTGTGACACCGCTATCGAAAACGCAAACCTGTTGATGTGAAACAGAAAGGCTTTGACAGAAAAGCATACTTATTCTCTTGATCTATCCTTCCTATCTGTAAATCAAAATGCAAGGATAGAATTATTAGACGTTCACTCTTTGCGGTACTGCTGTTTCAACTACAGTTGTTACATGTCGTCTGTCAGGCCAAACCGTTGAAAGAACGCTTCGTTGTCGCGATTCAACAAAATGCTGGTTATCCAAACCAAATCATTTCTATAGGACATGGCCTGCATTCACTGCCGGTTGTCCTCTCAGACATTGCCGACATGCACGGCTTTGGAGGATCAGATCCACCGCCTGATGTCAAAGATCACGGCGGTTACGGGGTAATCCCCCCCCTCATTGAATCGATTTCATGGCAGTTGCGTTACGCTACTCACCTGCTGGTGGGTTACGCACCGTTCCTGACCACCGGAGATTCCCCTCCAGACTCGAGCCATTATTCATGGTCATCTGAAGAAATGGTTGTCGCTCTCGGCTGGCTTTTAAAAAGTTATTGGAACCCCGATTTACTGTCATTTAACCCAATTGAACAACACATTGAACAACAAGAGGTGAATCAGGATCAGTCGTTTCCGACCATCACTATGGTTTTTGGCTCCAACCCCGGATGTGACCGGCAACAATACCCGCCATCAGAATCATCCAGTCAGCAAGCCCCAAAAGCCACCAGCTACGTCACAGGCTATTTCACCAGTCTTCTGTACTCTGACTCTGACGGCGGTAGCGGAGACCCCCAACAACACTCACATACTTTGGGTTTAAATTGTTTCGTCCATCCCTGTCATGGTGTTTGTCAATTCCAACCATCAGGAGCATTTCCCGGACAAAGCTCATGCCCCCATTTGACCAATGGACACTGCTTTAGTTGCATGTGTTATTTTGATCCTGAAAACAATGAACATGTCCAAAATAAATCACCTTGCAAAACATTAAATAACTTTATACCACTCGATTATGATATGCCTACAGACTGGAATGAGCCTTCCACCACAAATGTTTTTGAGGTCATGAAGGGGTCAATCGAACTGAATCGTCTTCTCGAAGAAACTGACATGGCTTCTACGCTCAACCAGCCAGCCATCACTCAAGCCCCGGTAACCCACGGGGATGCTGTACCTGGAACGACACATCGCGAGCAAGACCTCTCGGTTCACAAAAGCAACGACCACAGCAAGCAAAAAAACTGTTGCATTACCATAGTCTGTGAGAGTGGCCAGTCGCAGACGTGCGGAAAGGTCTTCGTGAGTGCCAAATCCCTATGGGATCACAAAAAAAGAGCCCACAGCGAGCAACAAGCCTGTAAAGCCACTGTGGTCGATAAGGATGGACAGTTGCAGCCATGCGGAGCAGTATGCAAGAACGCTCGATCTCTGACGGTTCACAAAGCCAGATACCATACCGGGCAAAAAACCTGTGAAGTGACAGTGACCGGAAAGCACAACCAACAGCAGCCATGCGGGACAGTCTGCAAGAATGCCCAAATGCTGTCGGATCACAAAAAACAAGCCCATGTAGAGCAACAAACCTGTGACGTGACAGTGAGCGGTGCGGATGGTCAGCCGCGACCGTGCGGGTCGGTCTGTAAGAATGCCCGATGCCTGTCATCTCACAAGACCAAATACCATACCGGGCAAAAAACCTGCAACCTGACAGTGATCGGGAAAGATGGCCAGCTGCGACTATGCGGAAAGCTTTGCGAAAATAATCAATCTCTTACGAATCACAAACTAAGGGAACATGGCGGGCGACAAACCTGTGGCTTAACAGTGGTCGGGAAGGATGGCCGACCGCGAGCATGCGGGACAGTCTCCAAGAATATTCAGTCTCTCATGGCTCACAAAAGCAAATACCACAGAGGGCAAAGAATCTGTGAGGTGGCCGTGATTGGTGAGGATGGCCAGCAACGTCCATGCGGAAAGGTCTGCAAGCATTCCCAACATCTTTCGTACCACAAAATAAGGGAACACAGCAGGCAAAAAGTCTGTGGCCCTAAAATGGTTGGGGTGGATGGCCAGCCACGACCATGTGGAACAGGCTGCAAGAATGCTCTTGCCCTGAAGCAACACAAAAGAAGTCACCGAAAACGCAAGTCTGCTGATGTAGAGCAAAACCAATAAAGTGTTACCCGGAGCAAACTCTGTCATTTGACAGGAGGCCTTTGAGAAAAGAGTCTATTTAGTTTCTTGATCTATCCTTCCTCTCACTAAAACAGAGTAAAGGACGGAATTATTAAAAACTCACTCTTTGCGGCACCGATGTTGTTCCTACTGACGTTGTCTGTCGTCTGTCATTCTAAACCCTTAGCAAGACATTTTTTTTCCGGGCTTGAACGGAAAACAGGTTTTCCAAACCTGCGTTTCTCTACACAGCGTGATCGTTGTGCATTGCCAGACAACCCGTCAGTTATCGTCAATACAAACGTCTATACAGGATCAAATTCACTAACTGATGACAAAGCGAGGGAATCTCGCGGTTACGGGGCTGAAACCATCTTTATCGAATCGATTTCATGGCAATGGCTTTACGCTACTGAGCCTCTGGTTAGTTGCGAACTTATCCTGACAACCAAGGAAGCCTCTCTTAGCTCTATTCCTTATTCGTGGTTACCACCTGTAAAGGGGCTTGTCGCTGTCAGGTGGCTTCCGGGTCGCTACTGGAACTCCGCCCCCCCACTGGTGAACCCGATTGAGCAACAAGAGGCAACATTCATGCTGACAGAGGGGGATCAAGCATTTGCAGCAATCACAATGATGTTTGGCTCTGGAAATAACCAGCATGCCTACCAGCAACAAGGCCAGCCATCAGAATCATCCGGCCAGCGGGCCCCGTTAGTCAGAGGTTATTTCACTAACCTCTTGTATTCTAGCTCTGATGACGGCGACGAAGACCCTCAACAACACCAACATACTCTGGGTTTAAACTGCTTCGTCCATCCCTGTCATGGCGTTTGTGAATTCCTACTGTCATCCGACACCAGAGGGTCAGCAGAATGGCCACTGAATTCCAGACAAAGCTCACACCCACACATGGCGAATGAATGCTGCTCGAGTTGTATAAGACCATTTGATTCTGAAAATACTGCACTCTCAATAAATGCAGGGACTGACTATACAACTGCTGCCGAGCCGCTCAGGCACGATGCGCCAATGTCCGGAAATACGCCTTCCAGCGCTATGGAATCTGCGAGCATTGATCAGTCACCTGCTCTAAAGGATCTTTTCGAAGAAGTCGGGACTTCCACCTCGCTTACCTGGACAGACACATTGCAAGTCCTGTCGGATCATAAAATAAAATGCAGCAACGAACGCAAAATCTGTACCATGCCTGTGCTCGAGAAAGGTTGCCAGCCGCGGCTATGCTGGAAGCTCTGCAAGAATGATCATGCCCTGGCAACTCACAAAAGCAGATACCACTCTGGACAGAAAACCTGTCACGTGACCGTGATCGGGGAGGATGGCCAGCCGCGTCTCTGCAGAAAGGTTTGCAAGAATACTCTGGCCCTGTCAACTCACAGAAGAAGAGACCATAGCAAGCAAGAAACCTGTGACGTGATCCTGACCGGTATCGATGGTACGTCTCAGCCATGCGGGAAGGCCTGCAAAAGTGCTCAAGCTCTGTCGACGCACAAAAGAAGAGACCACAGCGGAGAACAAACCTGTGACGTGACTATGATCGCGAAGGATGGCCAGCTTCGGACGTGCGGGAAGGTCTACAAGAGTGCTGAGGCTTTGACGCTTCACAAAAGCCGATACCACAGCGGGCAACAGATCTGCTACAAGACCGTGATCGCAGAGGAAGGCCAGCCGCAGCCATGCGGAAGAGTGTGCAAGAATGCTTGTGCTTTGCAGGATCACAAAAGAAAAGAACACACCGGGCAACAAATCTGCGACTTAACAGTGGTCGGGGAGGATGGCCAGCTGCGGCCGTGCGGGAAGACCTGCAAGAATGCTCATGCCCTTTCGGAGCACAAAAGAAGACACCGAAAACGCAAGCCTGTTGATGTAAAGCAAAACGAATGAGGTTGACCCGGTGCAGACTCTGCCTTTTAACAAAAGGCCTTTGAGAAAAGAGTAGATTTCATTTCTTGACCTATCCTTCCTCTCTGTACACCAGAGGAAAGGATAGAATTATTAAAATCACATTCTTTGCGCCACTACTGTTGCTTATACTGGCATTGTCTGTCGTCTGTCAGTCTGAAACGTTGACAAGACACTTTGTTGTCGAGCCTGAACAAAAAACAGGTTCTCTAAACCAGTGCTTTTCTATAAAGTGTGACAGGCGGATATTGCCAGAAAACCCATCAGTTATTGCCAATACAAACGTCTATACAGGATCAAATTCAGCACCTGATAACGAACTGAAAATATCTGGCGGTTACCGGGCAAAAACCATCCTCAGTAAATTGATTTCATGGCAATGGCTTTACACTACTGAGCTTCTGGTTGGTTACGAACTTATCCTTAAAGCCAAAGACGCCTCTCTGAGCACCACCCCTTATTCATCGCTACCTGTAGAAGGCCTTGTCGCTGTCGGCTGGCTTTTAAGTGGCTATTGGAACCTCGATTCGTCGCAGTTTAACCCGGTTGAACAACAAGCGACAACATCTATGCTAACACAGGGAGATCATACATTTGTCACCATCACAATGATGTATGGCTCTGGGAATCACCAACATCCCTATCAACAACAAGACCAGCCATCAGAATCATCCGACCGGCAGGCCCAGGTAGCCACAAGCTATTTCAATAGCCTCTTGTATTCCCTCTTTGATGACGATAACAGAGCCCCTCAACAACACCAACATACTTTGGGCTTAAACTGTTTCATCCATCCCTGTCATGGCGTTTGTCAATTCCGACCATCACCCGACACCAGAGAACCAGCAGAATGGCTTCTGAATTTCGGACAAAGCTTATATCCGCATTTGGCTAATGAACACTGCTTTAGTCGCATAATACAATTTGATTCTGAAAACACTGCACACTCAACAAGTGCAGGGGCAAACTATGCAACTGACCCTGAGCCACTCAGGTATGTTTCGCCAATGTCTGGAAATGAGCCTTCCGGCGCTGAAGAATCTGCGGGCATGAATGGGTCATCCGTTCTTAAGAATCTTTTCGAAGAAGTCGGTACTTCCACTTCGCTTATCAGGACAGGCACATTACAAGCCTTGTCGGATCACAAAAAAAAATACGACCACGAACAAAAAATCTGTATCGTGACCCTATTCGAGGAGGATGGCCAGCAGCGAATATGTGGGAAGCTCTGCAAGAATGCCAATGCGCTATCGTCTCACAAAAGTTCATACCACAGGGGGCAAAGGATCTGTGACGTGGTAGTGATCGGGGAGGATGGCCAGCAGCAGCCTTGCAGGAGAGTTTGCAAGAATAGTCAAGCCCTGAGAGATCATAAAAGAACAGAGCACTCTGAGGAACAAACCTGTGACAGGACAGTGATCATGGAGGAAGGCCGACAACGCACATGTGGGATGACCTTCAAGAATCCTAAAATCTTGTCGTACCACAAAAGAAGAGACCACTCCGGGCCACAGTCCTGTCACATGACCTTGGTCGGTGAGGATGGCCAGAAGCGGCCATGCGGGACAATCTGCAAGAGTGCACAAACCTTGATTGAGCACAAAAGACTAAAACACACTGGTTCAAAAACCTGTGACATAACCGTTATCAGAGAGAATGGTCTGCAGCAGCCATGTGGAACGGTCTGCATTAGTTCTCACGCCCTGTCGATTCACAAAACAAGATACCACTCCGGACCGAAGACCTGTTACACGACCGTGATCAATCAGGATGGCCAGCAGCCATGCATGATAGTCTGCAGGAATAATCAAGCCCTGAGAGATCACAAAAGAAAAGCGCACACTGGGCAACAAATCTGTGACAGGACGGTGATCATGGAGGATGGTCAGCAACGGCCATGCGAAACGGTCTGCAAGAATGCTAAAGCCCTATCGACTCACAAAACCAGATACCATAACGGGCCACAGACCTGTGTTATGGCCGTGGTCGGTCAGGATGGCCAGCAGCAGCCATGCGGGATAGTCTGCAAGAATGGCCAGGCCCTGAGGGATCACAAAAGACAAAAGCACATCGTGCAACAAACCTGTAACCTGTTCAGGGTCGGGGAGGATGGTCAGCAGAGGCCATGCAAGAAGGTCTGCAACGGTGTTCAAGCCCTGTCGGATCACAAAAGAAGACAACACACCGGGCAACAAACCTGTAACCTAACCATGGTCGGGAAGGATGGCCAGCTGTGGACATGTGGAACGGTCTGTAAGAGTGCTAAAAGCCTGTCCGATCACAGAAGAAAAAAACACTCCGGGCAGCGAACATGTGACGAGACCATGGTCGGGGAGGATCGCCAGCAGAGACTATGCGGAAAGGTCTGCAAGAACACTAAAACACTTTATGAACATAAAAAAAAACACCGAAAACGCAAGCCTGTCAATGCAGATCAGGACGATGAACTCAGCCCTCCGGAATTTAAAGTAAATAAATAACTAACGATCTGATCAGACACCATTAATTATGAATTGATCTATCCTTTCTCTTTGTGAACCGAAGGCTGGGATAGAATTATTAAACACCCACTCTATGCGGCACCGCTGTTGCTGCTACTGTCTGTCGTCTGTCAGGCTCAATCGGTGACAAGACATTTTGTTAATGAACCTGAACATAAAACAAGTTCTCCAGACCAGTGCTTTTCTATAAAGCGCGCCCGGCATAGATTGCCAGACCATCCATCAGTCATTGCCAATAAAACCGGCCATAGAGCATCAGATTTACCGCCTGACGACAAGCCAAAGGAACCTGACGCTTATGGGGTAAAAACCGCCCTTGTTAATTCGATTACGTGGCATTGGCTTTACGCCGACCATCTGCTGGTTAGCTTCGAACTGATCCTGATCATCAAAGATGCCTCACTATATTCCGCCACTTATTCATGGCAACCTGTAGAAGTGGTTTTCGTTGTCGCTGCCGTCTGGCTTTTCAAAAGCTATCGAAACTCAGGTTCGCTTCTGCTTAGCCCGGTTGGACAACCTAACCCAATTGAACAACGAGACGCGAACCAGAATTACCCACTTGCCACCATCATTTTGATGTCGGACTCTGCACAAAACCAGCAACAATGCCAGCCATCGGAATCATCGGGCCAGTTCGCCACGAAAGCCACCGCCCGCCCTTCAGGCTCTCTCACTCGCTTCCATAATACTGGGTATAGCGGCGGTAGCGGAGGCCCTGAACAAGACCAACATACTTTAGGTTTAAATTGTTTTTTCTATCCCTGTCATGGCGCTTGTCAATTTCGACCATCATTCGAGAGCGGTGAGCCAACTGAGTGGCCATTGAATTCCGAACAAAGCTCATGCCCTCATTTGGCTAATGGACGCTGCTTCAGCTGCTTAAGTCAATTGGACTCTGAACACACTGAACACCCAATGTATACAGGTGCAGACTTTACAGCTTACCTCGCCGGGTCGTTCAATTATAATGCGCCTACGCCCGATAATGAGCCTCTCAGCACGAATGAATCTGCGGTCACTACCAGGTCACCCACTTTTCAGAGTTTTTTCGAAGAAGCCGGAATTTCTAGCAGGCCCACCAAGACAGACACACCACAGGACCCGACAGCACCTGAGAATGCTGTATTTGGAACGATACATTGTCAACAATCCCTATCGGATCACAAAATAAAATACGACATCAGACTACTAGCCTGTAACATGACCGTAGTTGGGAAGGAGGGTCGGCATCAGCCATATGGAATGGTCAGCAAGAATGCTCAACCCCTGTCGCTTATAGAAAGAAGAGAGCAAAACGAGCCAAAAACCTGTGACGTGGCCGTGGTCGATGGGGATGGCCAGCGGCGGCTATGCAGAACAATCTGCAGGAGTCTCAAAGCCCTGCCAGATCACAAAAGAAGACAGCATACTGCACGAAAAACGTGTAACGTGATCGTGGCCGGGGAGGATGGTCAAAAGAGGCCATGCGGGAAGATCTGCAACAATACACAAGCCTTGTCGGATCACAAAAGAAGACATCACACCGACCAACGGACCTGTGACGTAACCGTGGTCGGCAAGGATGGCCAGCCGCGGCCATGTGGAACGGTCAGCAAAAGTGCTAAAAGCCTGTTAGATCATAAAAGAAGAAAACACTCCGGGCAGCGAACCTGTAACAAGATTGTGGTCGGAGAGGATAGCCAGCAGAGATTATGCGGGAAGGTCTGCAAGAACCCTCAATCTCTTTCGGATCACAAAAGAATACACCATTCCGGGCAACAAACCTGTGACGTAACCATGGTCGGGGAGAATGGCCAGCAGCGACCATGCGGAAAGATCTGCAAGAACACTAAAACCCTGTATGAACATAAAAAAAGACACCGAAAACGCAAGCCTGTCGATGTTCAACAGTACGATTAACTCAGCCTTCCGGAAAGTTAAGTAAATAAGTAACGACTTGATCAGAGACCACTTCAATCATCAAGTGGTCTATTCTTCCTCTCTGTATAGCAGAACGCAGGGATAGAATTATTAAACGTTCACTCTTTGTAGCACCATCATTACTTCTGCTAATGTTGTTGTCCGTGATCTGCCACGCCCAACCATTAACAGAACGTTATACTGTCGAGCTTGAACGGAAAACATCTGTTCCCAACCCACGCTTTTCTATAAAGTGTGACCGTCGTACATTGCCGGGAAGCACTTCCGATATTTCCGACACCAGCGACTATGCAGGATCAGACTCGCCATCTGACAAAAAACACAACAGATCTGGCGGTTACGGGGTCAAAACGCCCCTCATTGAGTCGGCTTCGTGGCAATTATTTTACGCTACTTTTGTGCTGGTGGGTTACGAACGGATGCTTACCACCAGAAATGCCCCTCTCAGTTCCACCCCTTATTCATGGCTACCTGCAGAAGTGGTTGTAGCTGTCGGTTGGCTTAAAACAAGCTATCCTCTCCTTGATTCACCACTGTTTAACACGATTAAACAATCGATCGTACAACCAGAGACAAGTCAGGATCACTCGTTTACCACCATCACTATGATGTTGGGTAGCGGACAAGACCAACAACAAGACCTGCCATTTGAATCATGGGAATCTCAAGCCACTGCCGACCATACAGGCTTTTTCACTCATCTCACGTATTATGATCATGACCATGGCGACGGTGACGGAGGCCCTGAACAACATCAACATACTTTCGGTTTAAATTGTTATGTCCATCCTTGTTATGGCGTTTGTCAATTCCGACCATTATCTGACAGCGGAGGGTCAGCTGAATTGCCACTGAATTTTGAACAAAGCTCATCTCCTCATTTGTCTGACGGACTTTGCTTTAGCTGCATCAGTCATTCTGATTCTGAAAGTGCTGCGCACCCAATGAGTTCAGGGACAGACTATACAACTGACCCTACCGGGCCGGTCCATGATGATGTGCCAGAGCCCTGGACTTTGCCTTTCCGGACTGATGTATTTGAGGGCATTAATGGGTCAAACACTCTTCAGAGTCTTCTTGAAGAAATCGGAATTTCCATTACGCATACTCAGACAGACACATTACAAACTCCAACAGCACCTGATAATTTCATAACCGGAACGACACATTGCCAGGGAACTCAGTCGGATCGCAGAATAAAATACGACAACAAACAACAAATCTGTGACATAACCGTGATCGGAGAGGATGGCCAGCCGCGGCCATGCGGGAAGGTCAGCAAGAATACTAATGCCCTGTCAAGTCATAAAAGCAAATACCACACTGGGCGAAAAACCTGTCACATGGCACTGATCGGGCAGGATGGTCGTCAGTGGCGATGTGGGAGGGTCTGCAAGAATGCTCAAGCCCTGACGCTTCACAAAAGAAGAGAGCATTCTGGGCAACAAACCTGCAGGCTGACAGTGGTCGGGGAGGATGGCCAGCCGCGGCCATGCGGGACGATCTGCAAGAATGCTGTGGCTATGGCGGCTCACAAAAACAAATGCCACACCGGGCAACAAATCTGCAACGTTATAACGGTCGGGAAGGATGGCCAGCCGCAGCAATGCGGGAAAGTCTGCAGCAATGCTAAAACCCTTTCGGGACACAAAAACAGGAAACATAGCGAGCAAAAAACTTGTGTCGCAACTTTAATCACAAAAGATGGCCAACAACGGCCTTGCGGAAAGGTCTGCAGCAATGTCCAGGCTCTGTCGGTTCATAAAAGAAGATACCACACAGGGCCAAAAAGCTGTGACGTGACCGTATTCGGGCAGGATGACCAGCCGCAGCCATGCGGGACATTCTGCAAGAACCTTCAAGCCTTGAAGGATCACAAAAGAAGACACCACAGCAAGCAACAAATCTGTAACATAACCGTGATCGGGAAGGATGGTCAGCAGCGACGATGCGGGAAGGTCTGCAACAACGCTATAGCCTTTACGGATCATAAAAGAATACATCGAAAACGCACGTCCGCAGATGAGCACCCGGAGTATGACTCCAATCTCAAGAAGTCAGAATATAAGTAATGATCTGATTAGACATCACTCCGATCATGAGCGTCAGCAGTTTGCCGCAAGGCAAACCACTTTGCAGATACTTTTTGCCCAGAGCAACTTTTGGTTTTTAACAAAAAGTTATTGGCAGAAAAATACATTTATTTTCTTGTTCTATCCTTCCTCTCTGTATACAAGAATGCATGGATAGAATTATTGAACACTCTCTCTTTGCTGCAACACTATTGCTGATGTTGTTGTCTGTCGTCTGTCATGCCGAACCCTTGACAGAACGCTTTATTGTCGAGCTTGAAAAAAATGCAGTTTTTCATAACCAGAGCTTTTCTATGAAGAGTGACCAATGTACATTGCTGCGCGACCCATCAAACATTGCCAACACAGACGACTGTGCAGGACCGGACTCGCAGCCTGATGACAAGCCCCGGAAAGCTGGCGGCAATCGGGCAAAATCGACCATTATTGAATCGATTTCGTGGGACTTGCTTTACACCACACATCTGCTCGCTGGTTGCGTAATGATCCTGACCACCAGAGACGCCCCTCTATGTCTCAACCCCTTTTTATGGATACCTCCAGGAGAGGTTACCACTATCGGTTGGCTTTTAAAAAGCCGTTGGAACCCCGATTCACCGTCGTTTAGTTCTGTTGAAAAACCAATTGAACAACAAGAGGTGAGCCAGAGTCACACGTTTGCGACCATTACTATGATGTATGGCTTTGGAGAAGACTCACAACAAAACCAGCCATCAAAATCATCCGTTCAGGAAACCACAACAGTATCCCCCTACCCTGGAGAATCATTCAATCATCTTCGGTATTCTGACTCTGACGGAGGGGACGCAGGCCCTCAACAACATTCTCATACTTTGGGTTTAAATTGTTTCGTCCACCCCTGTCATGGCGTTTGTGATTTACGAGAATCATCTGAGAGCAAAGAGCCAGCTGAATGGTCTATGAATTGCGGACAAAGTTCATGCTCTCATCTGGCCAACGGGCTCTGTTTCAGTTGCATGGGTCATTTTGTTCCTTTAAACAGTACACATTGCCAACAAATCCCGCCTCTAAAAATATGGGATGATATCCCTGCCATTATGAGTCAATACGATTCTGGTCAACTATTTCGGCAACAGCCGCACAGCATTGATGTCAACCCAACCAATAGCATCAGCTCAGTAGAACGGGTTGCCTCAGATGGGGTCGTCTCAGACTCAGTGAGCGCAGAGGCAATCTCGAGAACTGACGCTACCGGGCAATCGACCTGTAATGTAATAGTGGTCTGGGAGGATGGCCAGCTGCGACCTTGCGGGAAGGTCAGCAGGAATGTTCAGGCACTGTCAGTTCACAAAAGTAAATATCACACCGGGCAAAAAGTCTGTGACGTGCTAGTCGACGGGGCAGATGGTCAGCAACAGCCGTGCAGAAAGATCTGCATAAATGCTGCTACCCTGTGGAATCACAAAAGAAGCGTCCACACTATTCAGCAAACCTGTGATGCGACCGTGGTCGGCCAGGATGGCCTGCTGCGGTCATGTGGAAAGTTGTACAGCAATATCAGAGCTCTTTGGAATCACAAAAGAAGCACCCACGGCGGGCAAAGAATTTGTAACGTAAAAGTGACTGGTGAAAATGGCCGGTTGCAACTATGCAGGGCAGTCTGCAAGAGTTCTAAAGCCCTGTCGGTTCACAAAAGCAAAGTCCACAGCGGGCAACGAACCTGTGACGTGACAGTGATCGGTGAGCATGGCCAGCTGCAACCATGCGGAAAGGTTTGCAAGAGCGCTAAAGCCCTTTCGGATCATAAAAGCGGATACCATACAGGAAAAAAAACATGTGACGTGACCGTAGTCGGGGACGATGGTCAGCAACGACCATGCGCAGCAGTCTGCAAGCATGCTCGAGCCCTGTCGACTCACAAAAGCGTCACTCACATCAGGCAAAGAACCTGTGACGAAACAATCGTCGGAGAGGATAGCCAGCAACGGCTATGCGGAAAGATCTGCAGGAGTGCTCAAGTCCTGTCGGAACACAAAAGAATGCATCGGAAACGTATACCTGTGGGTGCAGACGAAGACGATGACCTCAGTCCTTGATCTGATAACCGCCCTTTCATAAGATTTTGCCCGGTGAAGCCCTGGGCTTTTAACAGAAGGCCTTTGACAGAAAAACGCGCTTACTTTCATGATCTATCCTTTCTCTCTGTAACCCAGAACGCAAGGATAGAATTATTAAATCCCCACTCTTTTCGGCACTGTTTTTGCTGCTACTGACGCTGTCTGTCGTCTGTCAGAGTCAACCGTTAACAGGACATTTTGTTATCGAGTTTGAACAGAAAACAAATTCTCCAAATCAGAGCTATTCTGCAAAGCCTGACCGGCAATTATCGGGCAATCAGTCAGGAGTTGTCAGCACAAACGACTGTGCAGAATCAGATTCGATGCCTGATAGCACACGACAGCGATCTCAAGATTACTGCGCAAACACGTCCCTTGCTGAATCGATTTCATGGCAATGGCTTTACACCACTCACCTGCTGGTTGCTTATGAACAGATCCTGACCACCAAAGATGCCCCTTCTGGCTTCATCCATTATTCATGGTTACTTGCAGAAGGAGTTGTCGCTTTGGGTTGGCTTTTAAAAAGCTATTGGAACTCCTATCCACCGCTCTTTAACCCAATTGAACAACAAGAGGCAACGTCTATGCAGACACAGGGAGATCAACTGTGTGCAGCCATCACTATGATGTTGGGCTCTGGACAAAATCAGCAACAATGCCAACCATCAGAATCATCCGATCGTGAAGTCCCGGAAGCCACCAGTCACTTTACAGACGCTTGCATTCGTCTCCTTTATTCTGACTCTGGAGACGACAAAGGATACCCTCAAAAACAGCAGCATACTTTCGGTTTAAATTGTTTTGCCCATCCCTGTCATGGCGTTTGTAGTTTTCGGCAATCATCCGATATCAGAGAGACCTCTGAATGGCCTGAAAATTTCGTAGAAAGTTCGACAGCCCAAATAGGAGTATCAGCCGGACAAAGCTCATGCCCTCATTTAGCCAATGGATACTGCCTTAGTTGCATAGGCCACTTTGATCCTGTATTCGCCACACATTTCCAACACTCAATGAGTGCACAGGCTGCCTATGCAACTGACCCTGCCGGGTCAATAAATCATGGGTTGCCAATGCCCATAAACCGGACTTCCACCACTCATGATTTTGTGGCCATTAATGAGCCTCTTTATCCTCCTGACCCTCTCGAAGAAATCGGAATGTCATCTCACAAAAGCAAATACCACAGCGGACAACAAACCTGTGACGCAACAGTCATCGGGGAGGAAGGCCAGGAGCGATCATGTGGAAAGATCTGCAAGAACAGACAAGCCTTGTCGGTTCACAAAACCAGAGCGCATACCGGTCAGAAAGCCTGTGATGTAGCATTGGTCGGAGAGGATGGCCAGCCACGACTGTGTGGGGTTGTCTGCAAGAATCTTCAAGCCCTGAAAGATCATAAAAGCAAAATCCACAGTGGGCAAAAAACCTGTAGTGCGATAGTGGTCGGGGAGGACGGACAGCCGCGGCCGTGTGGGACGGTCTGCAAAAATATTCAAGTCCTGTCGTATCATAGAAGAAGAGACCACAGCGGGCAACAAACCTGCGCCGTGGTTTTGGTTGGGAGGGATTGCCAGCAGCGGCTATGCGGAAAGATATGCAGGAGTGCTCGAGCCCTGTCGGACCACAAAAGAGTTCATCGAAAACGTAAACCTGTTGGTGTGGACGAAAACCTCACCCCTTGATCTGACAGCCTACCTTTCATGATATTTGCCCGGTGCAACCTTGGTCTTTTAAAACAAGGTCTTTGAAAGAAATTACGCTTGTTTTCTTGATCTATCCTTCTTTTCTGGAACCCGAAACGCAAGGATAGAACGATTAAGCATTCACTCTTTGTGGCGCTGTTGTCGCTACTACTAATGTTTTTTGTCATTTGTCAGGCTCAACCGTTGACAAGGGGTTTTGTTGTCGAGTTTGAACAAAAAGCAGTTTCTCCAACGCTGAGCTTTTCTATAAACCCTGACTGGCATACATTGCCGGGTAATGCGCCAGACATTTACGATAACAATGGCCATAAATTAAGAGTTTCGCTGACTGATGAAAAACGACAAAGACACAATAACGTAGTAAAACACCCCATTTTTGAATCTATTTCGTGGCAATGGCTTTATACTACTCATCTGTTGGTTAGTAACGAACTGATCCTGAGAAACAAAGACGTCTCTCTTAACTCCACCCCTTATACATGGCTAATTTTAGAAGCGGTTGTCGCTATCGGTTGGCTTTTAAGAAACTATTGGCCCCCCGATTCACCACTGTTTTGCCCGATTGAACAACAAGAGGCAACGTCTATGCTGACACAGAGGGATCACCCATTTGCGACCATCGCTATGATGTTCAGCTCCGGACAAGACCAACAAGAAAGCCAACCATCAGAATCATCGGGTCAGCAAGCCTCTCAAGCCACCAGTCACTTTACAGGCTCTTTCATTAGCCTTCTGTTTTCTGACTATGACGACAATAACGGAGGCCCACAACAACACCAGCATACTCTGGGTTTAAATTGTTTCGTCCATCCCTGTAATGGTGCTTGCAGTTTCCGGCAATCATCCGATGGCGAAAAGCCCGCTGAGTCCCGCTGTGAGCAGTCCGACGCACCGATACAGACGACAAAAATAGAAATCGCTCAATTAGGAGCAACGGCAAATACCGGACAAAGCTCATACCCTGACTTGACGAATAAACACTATCTAAGTTGCATAAGCTCTTCTGATCCTGAAAAAGCTACACACTCCTTGGATAATTCGCTTTTTCAAGAATTGCAGGAACTTTCTGACAGTCAATTCTCACTCTATTTCGACCAACTAGTTGAGCCAGAGCCGTATGTTATTAATGGTAATCTGCCCAATAGCTGCAACCATACAGACGGGGTCGCCTCAGACGGGGTC